>CAZBML010000001.1:0-4067 GCA_964493295.1 uncultured Pseudomonadales bacterium
GAGTTTGCTCCTGCGAGGCGAAGTGAGGGAGGAGAGAGGAGTGTGGGGGACGGTTTGACACTATTTTTATCTCCAATTTGGTATAGTTAAAATATGCTAGCAAGAGTCAAGAGTGTCGCGACGGTTGGACTAGATGCACAAGAGGTGACAGTAGAGGTGGATGTGGCGGAGAAAGGATTCCCCGGTTTGACCATTGTAGGACTGCCGGACAAAGCAATCGGCGAGGCCAAGGAGCGCGTGAAGAAGGCAATCCAAAACAGTGAGTGTAACTACCCAGATAAGAGAATCACAGTGAATCTAGCCCCGGCCGATTTGCCCAAAGAGGGATCCAATTATGACTTGCCGATTGCGATTGGGATAGTGGTGGCCAATGAGGAGATAGAAATTTGTGAATCCGTAAATCCGTCAGACCGTGAACCCGTAGATACTCAAAATGAGGAAACGGCTATACGGGAAAACGGCTATACGATAAGCTTAAACGGATATTTTTACGGCGAATTGGGACTAGATGGGTCATTAAAACATAGTCGAGGAGTTCTGCTTGCGGCGATGCTAGCCAAGAGCAAGGGGGTAAAAGAAATATTTGTCAGCGTACTGTGCGCCAACGAAGCAAGTGTAGTAAAAGGGGTAAAAGTATATCCTGTGCATGATCTAAAAGAAGTGGTGCGTCACTGGCGAGGCGACAAGTTGATTGTGCCCCTCAAGCCGATCGAGCTGTTGCCGATTTTGGCAGATAGTGAGCCACTCGTCGATTTTGCCGAGATTGCGGGACAAGAGATGGCCAAGCGAGCGGTACTGATTGCGGCCTCTGGTGGCCACAACTTGATCTTGGTCGGTCCCCCGGGTGCAGGCAAAACTATGCTAGCTAAAGCTCTGCCCTCGATCTTGCCGCCACTCCTGAGCGATGAGTCGCTAGAAGTGACGCGGATCTACTCGGTCTCTGGGTTGATGGAAGCAGGGAGTGCGCTAGTGAGGCGGCGCCCGTTTCGCGCCCCGCACCACACAACTAGTATGGTGGGACTCATCGGGGGTGGGAGCAACCCACTGCCAGGCGAGGTGTCACTCGCCCATTTAGGCGTGTTGTTTTTGGATGAGATGCCAGAGTTTAGCCGATCGGTGCTAGAGGTTTTGCGTCAACCAATGGAAGACGGCAAAGTGACGATTATTCGGGCGATGGGGAGGGTGGAGTACCCCGCTAGCTTTATGTTGATGGCAAGTGCCAATCCCTGTCCCTGTGGATATCTAAACCACCCCACTAAAGAATGCCAGTGTGGGGAGCGCAATATAGCCAAGTATAGACGTAGGGTGAGCGGGCCGATCCTGGATCGGATCGATTTGCACGTCTGGGTGGATCCGGTGGAAGTAGAGAAACTGAATACAGCAGATGAGAGGAGAGAGGCGACAGATGCTAGAGAGGTCGAGGACTCGACAAAGATCAGGGAGAGGGTGATGCAAGCGCGGGAGATCCAGAGCAAGAGATTTAGAGAAGTAAAAGGGATGTATACCAACGGCCAAATGGGCAATAAGCAAGTCAAGCAGTTTTGCCCCCTTTCACCAGAAGCAAAACAGTTTTTGAGCCAAATAGCTAAAAAATTTGATCTGTCGGCTAGAGCGTATTTTAAAGTGATCAAAGTCGCGCGGACGATTGCGGATCTGGCTGGTCAAGCAGATATTTTGCCTGCTCATATTGCAGAGGCGGTGCAATATAGGGAAAATGTGTGGTGACTAAGGTGGTCATACGGATCTGACATATTTTGGTTTGTGTGACGGGTCCGCTATGGCGGCCTCCACTACACTACACAAAAACAATCAGATCTGTATGACTCGTTTTTATCGTAAAAAGGTATAGTAGGGGTATGGGGAAGCAGGCGAATAAAATCACGGGGAATAGGGGAGAGAGGCTGGCGGGGGAGTATCTCGAGCGCAAGGGATACCAGATAATTGGGCGCAATTATGCGAGTAAATGGGGGGAGATAGATCTAATCGCTAGATGCCAGATTCACGATTTAGGATTTAAGAGGGAAGAAGTTGTGGTGTTTGTCGAGGTAAAGACCAAGACGACGGATAAATATGGTGAGCCGTGGGAGATGGTAAACCACTGGAAAATAGAGCAAGTGAAGCGCATGGGCGAGATATGGTGTAGGGAGTTTGATTGGCAGGGGAGGGTGAGAGTAGATGTGGTGGGGGTTTATCTAGATGACGTGGTTCCGAGGATAGAGCACTGGGAGAGCGTGGAGATTTGACACTAGCGAATATCGTCCTATAATATCTGAGTTAATTGTTTTGAGGATAGTTATGGGTGCTGATATATTCAAGGGAGTCATGGTTTGGACTAATACTAATCGAAGTCTAGAGTTGCGATCCGCATTGGGCGAAAGTAATATTCCATATGTGTTGGCGGACGAGGGAAATACTCTGTTTAGTCAGTATTGTCAGTTAGTACGAGCTGAGAGTGAAGCGTCACGTGTCTTTGATAATATTTGGGTGGCGGTAGTGGCGATGGTAGGTGAATTCCCAGTAGGTGGTCAAGCATTCGCTGTGATGAAAAGATTGGGCTACGCAAGGGATTTAACATTTTTAAGATTGCCTGTACTTTGGGAACGGGATGAATCCACGGTAAGAATAGAGCATGAAATTAAAGCGTGCGGTGCTGAACCCATTAATGATTTTGTGAACGTTTTGCCTAAGCTGAGTGACTATTTGAGAAAGTAGGAGTCAAAGTGATCCAGGGGCGAGGGGTGCCGGAGTAGTCGGGGCGGGAGGAGTGGAGAGGCGAGCTCAAGAAAGTGTTGTTGGCCCCTGTTTGGTGATGGAGCGAGTCGATGAGGGCAGGCAGGTCGTTTTGGGTGACTGGGCGCATTTTGTATTTACCCTGGTAGATGGCACCTTTAACAGAGTAGGTTTTGTTGTAATACATTGCATAGCCGACAGAGAGACGACGCATGAGATTGGAGATACCTGGCTTGTCGCCACCCAAGTTTTCTTTGATGACTAAGTGAAAATGGTTTGGTAGGAGGAGGAAAGCGTGGAGACTGGCAGGTGTAGAGCCAAACTCGGAGGCGTTGCGTTTAGCGATCACGGTTTGCGGAGTCAAGCGTTTGACCCAGGAGAGTGGAGTGGCATCGGGGAAGCGGAGGTAGTAGGAGAGGAGGAGGAGAAAGTTTTGGTAGTCGGCGTCGGATTTGAAGAGCTCAGTGCCAGATTTGGCTGAGTGATCGAGGTGGTAGTAGGTACCTGGTTCAAAGTTGCGTAGGAGTAATTTGCTTGGCATGTATCCAACTTAGCTTAGGTATACTATCGTTGTCAAGTCTCGGATCGGTTGTCTGCCCGCAGTGCTAGAGCACAGTTATTGCAGGCGGGTCAAGGATTGGGGTTGGCTGGAGGTGTGCGGAGTGCTTTAACACTACTTACAACAATGTCTGGGTTGCAGGTGAGCGTAATAGTTTTACCATTTATTTCGGAAAATCCAGCTGAGTATAGGTCTCCGCCAATTCCGGATTTCCATGGATCTGGCAGGATGGAAAAGTGATATAAGCAAGGTAGGTCATCTCTCACGCCGAGAGCTGTGATGTTGAGACTATTGATCCTGGCGAGGCGAAGTCTGGTAGTAATGGACTCTGGTAACATAGCTGATTCGTCTGGGTTGATAGCGATATCTTCGATACATGTCTGTGGGAGCGATCCAGGAATCCAGCGTGTGAGTGGTGTCTGGAACGTGGCGCAGACAGAAAACTTGGATGGTAGCGTCGCGGTTTTTTCAAAGGTAATTTGGGTCGATGGGAGAGGAAAGATTTTGTGAGGTATAGATTTGTTGATCACGTAGAATAGTAGATAAATGACACTTGCAAACAAGACTGTCTGGAAAATACTCAAGGACTTGGTCTGATTGTGGATTATTTTGGACATAGAAATATTGTATCACTTTGTCAATATGTGGTAAATTGGACTTTATAGGAGGTGTCCATGATGAAGAAAATGCTTGAGATAATAATGGTGGCTGTGATAGTGGCAGGAGTGGCAGGGGCTTATTTTAAATGGATGGGGGCACTGCCAATTAGTGTGACCCA
>CAZBML010000001.1:4077-28500 GCA_964493295.1 uncultured Pseudomonadales bacterium
GTACATTTGAGGCAAGTGGTGAGGGGAAAGTGGTCGTGGTGCCAGACCAGGCAATGATCAATCTAGGAGTAGAGGAGGAGGGGACCAACCTCAAGCAAGTGCAAGAAGCTGTAAACAAAAAGATGGCAGGGCTTGGCAAGAGTTTGCGCGATCTTGGGGTAGAGGAAAAGGATATCAAAACGACTGGGTACAACTACTATCCAGACTACCAGTACAAAAATCGCTACCGGGCTCATGCTAGCGTACAAGTCATAGTGCGAGAAATCGAGAATGTTTCCCCAGTCATGGACCTGATTGCTACCCTAGGCCTAGACAATGTGTCTGGCCCCACATTTGGGTTATCGGATGAACTGATGAACAAAACAGTGAAAGAAGCTAGGGCTCTCGCGATAGAAAAAGCTAAAGCCAAGGCCGAGGAGCTAGCAGATCTAGCAGGGATGAAGCTGGGTAGAATAGTAAATGTGGTCGAGGGCGGCAATAGATCGCCCAACTACATGTTGCGCGACGCTGTTATGCCAATGGCTGGTGGCGGGGTAGCTATGGAGAAGACTGCAACACCAGTAGAGGTTGGCAGTAGCGATGTGGTTGTCGATGTGACACTCAGCTACGAAACACGCTAAGAGATAAACTCTAAACCATAAATACTAAACCCTAAATACTAAACCCTAAATACTAAACCCTAAACTCTAAACCATAAAAAACTTGAAAGAAACTAAATAGCCTTTGTGAGAATCGAACCAAATATTTTTCTGAGTTCGATACTTTCCTGGATTAGTTGTTTCCTACTTACCTCTAGGTTTGAGGGTACTCCTTGGAATAACTTCAACCAGAACTCAGACTCCTTGCTTTCTTTGCGAGATATTTTTATCCTCATAAAGAAATCTTTTTTACTCAGACTCTCGTTGGCTTCGATGTAGTTGGCGCCGACTGATCCACTTGATCTCAGAAGTTGGTTTGCATCATTTTGGTTAAGAATATTCTTGGGAACTGATCGGATGAAAGTGCGAACGTTTTGAGCAAAAAGAAATGTTCTATCTTCTAAATCATATTGTTTTTTGATTGGATTTTCTGTGATCATTGGATATTATTTAAGATTTAGTAATTAGAAATTAGGATTTATCGGTTGAGTCAGTTTCCTGATCAATTGTGTGTTGGAGTTCGTCTGCCGAACGGTAGAGATTTTTGAGATCCTCGTAGAGAGTTTGCATTCCGGTACGAACTGATTTAACTTTTTCTTGGGGAATGAGGAGGGAAAGTGAATCGAGTGCAGAGATGAGCGTATTTTTGAGATTGAGAGAGAGGAAGAGGAGGGTATCGGTTTCTTCGCTCCCTAAGTGTTTGGAGAGAATCTGGCGAGCCCTTTTTTCCTCGAGACCTGTTTCGTATTGATGACCGGTAAAAATGGCAAGTGGGGTGATCATCACGAGAGCCAAGAGCTCGGATAAATGGGCTAGATCGGTATGAATCGTGCCTGGGATGAAGAGGAAAAATAGGATGAGGACACCAGTCAAGACGAGAGTAGCCTCGATTTCGTAAAGCATGGCCACGGCAAAAAGCAGGAAGTAGCAGAGGAAGAAGAAGGGGGAGGTGAGGGCACCTGTCTCGGTGACTAGGAGGAGAATCATGGCTGTCAGAATCGTGATATCGAGAGTGATGGCGCTACGATGGAACCATTTGGGTTTTTTGGTTCTGAGCCAGTGCGAGCCCAAGTAGAGCAGAACGAGTGTGGCGACGAGCTGGAGGGTATAGGGGTGGAGGGCAGGGACGGAGAGCCAAAAATATACTCCGGCAGTGGAGAGGAGGAGTAGGCTAGTATGGAGCAAGAATCGTGTGGGCATTGTGATAAATATAGCAGAAAATGTCGTAACTATTCTATGCGGTTTTGACGAAGAGTACAGAGCTCAATTTGTCCGTTGCACTGTTTGCACGATTCTAATCCTTCAGCAACTCTTTTTGCAGCATAACTCATGGAATCTCTTACATAGTAAACTTTATGATATCCTAATCCAAGGTGTGGAGTCAGCACTAACAATGTGTTTTCGTACCTTCCAACTACCGACTCATCTTCTCCTACAAAATGCTGTAGATTTGCCTGACAGTAGGCTGTTTCTAGATATTTAAATGACATTTTTGATATTATACACATGTGATGTGTATAAATATAGATTATGGGGTATAATACATAAAATATGAAGGAAATGCGTTCATTAAGACCATTGCCATGGACTGCGTCATCAGAATTACATAAACTTGGAGAGTTATGCAAGGGAGGGGGAGTAGTTACTTTGGAAAACGATGGAGGGGATATCTTATCCGACCTGCTAAACAGGCAAGAGCAGCTTTTAGTACATACCGAATCAGGTGTAATGTTGGACATAACCGGGGCTCCGACGATAGTAATGCTGGAAGTTGATAGGAGCAAGAGCGCGGGTCGAGACATGCCAGATAGACTGGCAACATTTGGTGCTTTTCAATGTGTCCTAGATTTGGTTGAACTATATTTGCTCAAGCACAACTTGGATTTTATCCAATTTGCATTTCAAGCGCCACCAGGGTATCCCTGGCATGGTCTAGTTGAATTATTGGAGCTGAATACAAGCGTGCTTGTGTCTGATGGAAGAGAATATATACATATGCCTGGAAAAATTTTTTACTCAACCTAGCCAGAGACTTGGCTTGCGTTACTTTTTTCTGGCACAACCAATTCCAGTTATCTCCTGTTCTTCGACGTTGATGAGAGGCTCATCCTCAAATGTGTAACATGATCCTTCATAGTTGGTTATTAACCATTCTGCTCTACCTATCGCCACTTCACGGGGGATATTTTCAAATCGAGCAAAGATAAATCCGTATTTGTTATGAACAAAAATAACTCCTTCTGTAGGTGGTGGCTGAGTAGATTCGGGACTACTGCAGGCCGCACACAGCATCAATGCGAGTAAACTAGCTATTTGTATATTTAGTTTAAACATGTGGGGGATTGTACCATACTTGCATATTATGGGACTAGTTGATAAAATATACGTAGGAGATGTGTACATGACTGAAAACAAACGTCAAATGACGATACATGCGAGTCAAGTAGGACTAGCAAACAGTGTTGGTCTAATATTTTTGTAATTTATTCTTCAGCGTTCAAGGATGGGTGGCGCGATGATGAGCAAGAATAGTAGGTGAGTTGCTTGGTTGTTGTAGAATAGCTTTTGTATGAAAAAAGCCAAAACTTACGTCCTAGGCATGTTCCCGTACCCCTCAGGTGAGGGTCTGCATGTTGGGCACGTGCGGATATTTACTGCGTGTGATGTGATGGCCCGCTACTTTAGGATGAAGGGGCAAGATGTCCTCTCCCCGATGGGGTGGGATGCGTTTGGACTGCCGGCGGAGAACGCGGCCATTAAGAACAAAACCATCCCCCAGAAGATCGTGCCGCGTAACTACGGTAACTTTAAAAAACAAATGCAGAACTTGTCACTCTCTTTTGATTGGGAGCGCGAATTTGCGACTACTGATCCAGATTACTATGCCTTCACCCAGTGGATCTTTCTCCAACTTTATAATAAGAAAGATGATGATGGGAGACGGCTAGTATACCGAGAACAGGTGCCGATCAACTGGTGTCCCAAGTGTTTGACTGGACTGGCGAACGAAGAGGTTTTGGCGGACGGGACGCATGAGCGATGTGGGACGGTGGTAGGCAAAAAACTTTTGCCACAGTGGGTGATGAGGATCACCGCCTATGCCGAGCGACTGCTAAATGATCTGGACATGGATTTGACGGAGTATTTCGGACAATCAGAAAACTCAGAGATCCAGAGAATCAGAGGGTCAGAGAGTCGGAAAGGGTTAGATTGGCCAACTGGTATTTTGGAGATGCAGAGGAACTGGATAGGGAAGAAGGAGGGAATGCGCCTTTTCCACAAAGTCGAGGGAATGGATTTGCAGTTAGACGCATTTTCTGCTTATCCTATCTGGTGTTTTGCCGATACATTTATGGTTATTGCACCAGAGCACCCATTGGTTAGTAGGTTGGTTGAGGGCACAGAATACGAAAAGACAGTAAAAGAATTTGTGGAGGAATCGAGTAAGATCACGGCGGAACAGCGAACAGAAGACAAATTTGAGAAAAAAGGAGTATTTACCGGGAGATATACAAATGATCCCTTTAACCCGGGCAAAAAATTACCTGTTTGGGTAGCTAACTTTGCCATGATGGGCTTTGGTACTGGTATTATCCGTTGTTCATCTCATGATCCACGTGACTACGAATTTGCTCTTAAGTACAAAATAACCCTGAAAGAAGTGGTCGAGAGAACCGATCCGAAAGAACCAGTAAATGCCCATACCAATGAGGGAATACTAAAGGATTCTGGCGTGTTTAGCGGCAAGAGAATAAGTAAAGAAAGTATAGAAGCAGTAAAAGACTGGATCGAGAACGAGGGTATCGGGAAGAGAGAAACAACCTATCATTTGCGGGACTGGGTGTTTAGTAGACAAAGATACTGGGGAGAACCGATACCACTCGTGTATTGTGAGAAGTGTGGAGACGAGAATGGAGTGGTCCCACTGTCAGAAGATCAACTTCCTTTAACCCTGCCCGAGCTTGAGAGTTATGAGCCGACCGAAACAGGCGAATCACCTTTGGCGAGAGTCAAAGATTGGGTGAGCACTAAATGCCCTCACTGTGGTGGTCGTGCAACACGAGAGACCGATACCATGCCCAACTGGGCGGGATCTTGCTGGTACTTTTTGGCGTTTGCCTTTTGGCATGGCTCAAATCCTAGATCTCAAATCCTAGACCCTAAACAAGTTCAAAATTCGAAAGCAAAAACAAATCGACCATACACCGATTGGTGGATGAAGATTGCTTTGCCGGAGATCAAAAAATGGTTGCCGGTCGAGTGGTACCTGGGCGGGGCAGAGCACGCAGTATTGCACCTTTTATATGCACGTTTCTGGGTGAAAGTGCTCCAGGATTTGGGACTCCTTGATTTCCCTGAGCCGTTTTTGCGTCTTAGGTCGGTGGGTCTTGTTTTGGCAGAAGATGGCAAGAAAATGAGTAAATCGCTTGGCAATGTGGTCAACCCAGATGATATGGTGGCCAAATATGGGAGTGATGCTACGCGGATGTATGAGATGTTTATGGGACCATGGGAACAATCAATTGCTTGGGACAGCGGAGCAATCAGTGGGCAAGTACGTTTCTTGGGGAGAATCAAGGATACGATCAATCAAAAGGGAAAACTGGGGGAGCAGACGACGGGATCTTTAGCGGCCAAACTCAAAGCTCTGGTTAACCGAGTCGAGGAGGGAGTGTTGAACCAAAAATTTAACACGAGTATCGCGGGGCTGATGGAGTTTGTAAATGCTTGGCGGGAACCTGGGATGGTATTGTCCAGGGAACATTTAAACATTTTTGCGGCACTGCTTTCGCTGTTTGCTCCAGAGACAGCCAAGGAAATAGTACAAGGTACGGAACCTTGTAATTGGCCAGATGTGACAGGGATAGATGAGGGCAAAGAGACGATGGTCACGATCGCCGTGCAAGTCAGTGGGAAACTGAGGGGGACGATCGAAGTGAGTAAGCTGGAATCAGAAAACAAGGAGAAAGTAGTAGCTCTGGCGATGGAGGATGAGCGAGTGAAGAAGTGGGTAGTGGGAGAAGTCAAAAAGACTATATTTATACCTGGGAAATTGGTGAATTTGGTGGTTTGATATTGAGCTTAGAGTTTGCTAGGCTTAGGGGGTGGAGAAAATTGTAGATTTTTTGAGAGAGTTGGGGGGGATCGTGATTGTGGGGCTCATTGGGGGCGGAATTTTGATTTACGGATTAGGGGGAGTGATGGGGGGAGAGCAGGCGACAGTAGAGATTGTCAAAAATCAGCCACAAACTAGCGAGATCGTGGTTGATGTTGCTGGAGCAGTGGAGAAACCTGGAGTGTATACACTGCCAAGTGGATCAAGGATCGGTGATGCGCTAGTTTTAGCTGGTGGTTTGTCTCTCAAAGCGGATAGAGAGTGGGTGGCAAAAACGGTTAATCTTGTAGCCCAACTAGAAGATGGTGCCAAAATATACATCCCAAGTACAAACAGTAACGGAAATCCTAAATCCGAAGTCCTAAAACCTAGACAAATTCTCAATTCAAAATTGATAAACATTAACACCGCGAGTGTGGGGGAGCTCGATACACTAGCCGGGATTGGGGAGGTAAGGGCGCAGGCGATTGTGGCCGGGAGGCCGTACAGCGCGACAGAGGAAATAGTGAGTAAAGCCAAGATACCACAGTCGGTATATGAAGAAATTAAAGATTTTCTTAGTCTTTATTAGTTTGTTGCTTTGGCGGTCGATGACGAGCGAGAGTCCACTGCCTGATGGTTGGAGCGCAGAATCAAAGATCAGGTTGAGTTTTTTAGTCGTAGCGACCCCGGAGTATCAAGATTCCCGTACGATTGTCACAGATGGGATCTGGGAGGTCAGGATCAAGGGTTATGTGCCGATTATACCTGGTCAGCGCGTAAAGTTTAGCGGCCCAGTAAAGCCCAAAATGGTACTGAATAGGGTCACAAAAATTGTAATGGTGGATCCGAGCTGGGAAGTGATTGGCTCTCCTGATCCTCAAACACTCGGGTTAAAAGCTCGGTTTTTGATTGAAGTAGATGAAATGAGAGGGCGGTGGGTCTCGATATTGGCTAGGACATTGCCATCGCCGATGGCAGAGCTGGCGATAGGGATTTTGCTCGGAATCAAAGGTCAGATGCCTACCCAGTTTTACCAACAATTAATCAGCACCGGGACGATCCATGTAGTGGCGGCCAGCGGATTCAATGTGATGGTGGTGGCAGCGGTTCTGATGAGCTTGGCTCAGCGGATATGGCGCCGGTCGGTTTCGATCATGGCTGGAGTCGCAGGAGTATTTGTCTATGTGATGTTGGCAGGAGCGAGTGCTTCGGTTGTGCGAGCTGGGATTATGGGGAGCCTAACTTTGATGGCATATAATTTTGGTCGACCAGCAGAGGCGAAAAGGATTTTGTGGGTCACGGTCTACGCGATGCTGTTGTTTAACCCCTTATATATAGTAGACGTAGGGTTTCAGTTGTCCGTCTTTGCGACGGCGGGACTATTATATATAGGGCCATGGATGCGAAAGTTACAAAGTTTTGTACCTTGTAATGATTTGGGTAAACAAGGTAGGGAACTTCAAGCTCAGGCGTATGCATTTTTAGTAGAGTACCTATACCCAACTCTAGCGGCAACGGTTGCGACCATGCCGATCATTCTTTGGCATTTTGGGAGATTATCTTTGATTTCACCCTTGGTAAATATGTTGATTTTGCCAACCGTCCCGCTGATTATGTTGCTCTCTGCTTTGACTCTCTTAGGAGGACAAGTGGTGGCGTGGATTACGTACGTTCCGCTCTGGTGGGTGGTGGGGGTGATAAGATGGTTTGGAAATATATGATGAATCGATTTTGCCGCCATTCCAAGTCGAAAATCGGTGATATTCGTCTGGTGACGAATTCACCTAGTTCTCGGCCTACCCGGCCTGCGCAATTTTTTCTTTTGGAACGAGCGGCAAACTCTTTCCCATTTTTATGAAGAAGTACGCATTTTATCTGGTAGGAATGTTGATAGGTTTTGTGATGCTTGTGGTGGGACAGCTACCGGGAGAGAAAGCCAAAATGGTGGTGTGTGATGTGGGGCAGGGGGACGCGATCCTGATAATCAAAGGTAGTAACCAGGTTTTGATCGACGGCGGACCAAGCGGAGAGAAAGTACTCGCCTGCCTGGGAGAGCACTTACCGTTTTGGGATCGCACAATAGAGCTTATAGTTTTGAGTAACACAGATTATGATCATCTCAACGGGCTAAGTAGTGTAGTAGAGAGATACGAGGTGATGCAGTTTGTAACATCTGACGGGGTACACAGTAGTGATTCTTTAAACAAACTAAT
Source organism: uncultured Pseudomonadales bacterium (assembly GCA_964493295.1). Taxonomy (GTDB): domain Bacteria; phylum Patescibacteriota; class Microgenomatia; order UBA1400; family UBA12108; genus CAJAUT01. The sequence goes on from CAZBML010000001.1 coordinate 12,027, forward strand.
TGATAGACTGGCATTGGCAGGAATAAAAGTAGTGGCAGTGGAGAGAGGGGATGTGATCAGGGTGGGTAGGGGCGATACTATGTCAGAACTGATCTTTGAGGTGTTATGGCCGCCCATGACCGATCAGCAGAATGTTGCGATCTTTAGTGGCCAAATGGCAGAATCACAGCGTGAGCAGATACTAGGGGCGAGTGCCAAACGGGGTAACCTCAATGAGAGGTCCGTTGTGCTCTATTTACTAGAGGGTGGGGTAAAAATAATGCTAAGTGCTGACTCTGGAGACCAGACAGAGAAAGAACTGATCAAGCTGGGCAACGTGCCTGACATTGATATACTCAAAGTAGGTCATCATGGATCAAAGTATGCCAGTACCACAGAATTCTTGGATTTAATCAAACCAGAACTCGCCATAATCTCCGTGGGTGCAAAAAACAGGTATGGCCACCCGACGAATGAAACCATAGAGCGGCTAAAGCAAATAGGTGCACAGATAAAGCGAACCGACCAAGAAGGAACGATAGTGATCCCGCTCGCCAAATAAAAATATCAAATGCTACCATGCTCTGTATCATGAGAGCGGTGGGGTGGGTGCTGGGAACTGATTGGTGGAATAGTGTAACTGTGGAAGTGTGGAGTTGGTATACGGTGAGGTCGCGAGACAGTGGAGTCGGGAGACTATGGAATTGGGTGGCTTGCAAATGTGTAGCGATCTAACTCTACAATGATGCAAGTGCGAATTGTGCAGCTGAAAAACGAGGGAGAGAGGGAGATGAGGAGTCGATTGAACGCGTAGTCGCAAAACCGTAGAGCCGTGAAATCGTAGAACTAGGACATTGCTATGCTGTGGGTAGGGCTAGGTAGTCAACTATCAATCTCAGATATCGAATGCTAACAGGTTAATTAATACGAGTGCTAAAAATGTGAATACGTCCACAAAGGGGTAAAGTATTTACTAGTTTTTACAACTTGTAAAGCTTTGGTAAAGTTGGATGATATGAAAGCTAAGATTTAAGATTTATGATTTAGGATGTAAATAAATATAGGGTAAGAGGAGCGCAAAGTCGAAATTAAATTGTATAAATAATGTTTTGATCCGCTCATTTGATGGATATATAATCTTTTTACCAGGTCTATATCTTATAAATAGAGAGTAATAATTGTGATCATTGGAGGAGCTTATCTCAGCTGAGTGATGTCGCTGATAGTTTTTTTGATCTAGAGGTCACGATTTATCTCGATAGATATAGGACTAATCTAGACTTGGTTGGAGAGTGGTAAAAACTAGGAAAAACTGGGTTGTGATACGATGGAGAGATATGCTAGAGATGGCTTTGTACGCTGCGATAGCCCCAGTGATTTTGCTCTTGTTGAGCTCGGTAGTCAGCTACCCAGCCGTACTGGAGGAAGTGGTAAAGTGGGGGATACTCAGATTTAGGATTGATGATTTACGATTGAGGGTTTATGACGGAGCGGTAGTGGGACTCGTGTTTGGGTTGTCGGAAGCGGTGCTGTATTTGAGCACTACGTGGGGCAGTGGGCAATGGAACTCTTTGGGATGGCGACTAATTTTGACCGTACCTATGCACACATTGAGTGGTGCAATCATTGGGATAGGACGAGGTGTGCGAGGGGGATGGATACTCGTGTTTGTGGCGATGGCAATCCATGCTGGATTTAATTATTGGGCATCATTGACGTTGTAGCGCAAACAAATATAGTTGGTGTCGAAAGTCGTAGTTTCTATGAGTGTGAGAGTGCGAGGACTGTGAAGTCCAAGTGAGGTCACGGGAGTGCCCGATTCGCCTACTACCAAAGGATAGATAATCAACGTCAAATGATCGACCAAGTTGTGCTCGAGCCAAGATGCGTTCATCGGGGTAGAGTGGAGAGTGAGGCGAGCTATTTTGAGTCGTGCTAGATAAGTTAAGATGTGGGTGGGAGATTGGGGGGTACGTAATATGACCAGTTTGCTCACCGAGCGTCGCAGATAAGCGATGCCAGATTTTGTCAGGACACGATTGAAATCGAGGACAACTAGCGAGAGATGGGAGCGAGTCGGCGAGCCGGTTTTTTGATTGACTCCAGAGAGGGCCATGACCTCGCCGGTTGTGAGGGCGTAGTCGCCTGACCCGCTAAAATCGAAGAACTGTTGGAGGTAGCCTAGAACACCCGGTGTTGTGCGCCAGGATGGGTTGTGGTCGGTGAGGATGGCGTCGCGGGAGACGAGCTTGCCGTCGGCTGAGATGGGTAAAATGAGAGTGGTCGTCGGACGTGGCATGAAGCTAGTATAGCAGTGAAATAAAAGTAGTCATTCAACCTGACATATTTCTGATTTTGCGAAGGTTATTTTGTGCAAAAACTGCCGGACGCAAATTTTGATCTCCGGTACAGGCGACTTCGTGCCTGTAATGCCCGCCTGCAACGCTTGTGCGTAGCACTACGGGCAGGTCGACAAAATTTCATCCGTCAGCTTTTCCATTATCAACTTTTCCATAAAGAAAACTATTTACCTTCAATAAACTTGGAGTGGACCCAGTAACCCTTGCCATCATCGGTGGGGGCAAAACCGATTTGGCGCCATTCACCCTCGGATTTGAAAATATAAACATCAACTGATTGTTTGATTGCCATGATGATGTCGGCAGTGGAGCTCGGGGCGTTGCGTAGGTTGACCGACGAATCATCTGGGACGACGAGGGTCGATTGGGAGGTATTGGTGGTAGTCTCGCCGAGGATAGATTTTTCGGATTTGACTTCAATGGTGTCGTGCTTGTCTGGTGCGTGGGTAGGGACGGGAGTGGGCGAGGGGATCATACTTGCTGGTGGAGCCACTTGATTGATGGTTTGTGGATCTACCTTGGGCGTGGCAAGCCTGGTCAAAGCGATAGTTGAGATAGCCGTGACAATAACTACGGCAGTAATGATGGCTGGCAGGCGCCAGCTAGGGACTGGCGCTGATTCGAGACTAGTTTTTGTGGAGGTTGGCAAGGGAGTCGCAGATTCCTGTGGGGTGATGCCGAGTTTTTTGAAGTAAAGAGAGAGAAAAATAAACCCAGCCACAACTACCAAGATAATCCCCCAAACCGCGACAGTTTGGACTCCACCCACAAAGCCAAAGACAGAACCAGTGCCAGAGGATTGAGCGACCAGATCTTCGAGCCGATTCATGTTGGCGGTGACTTTGGTGAGCTCTAGCTTGGCTTCGCGATAGGTGCGAATGCGATTTTCGGGGGTGACGGCTTTGCCGGTTGCGAGCACGACTTTGTCCAGGGTCACGTCGATGTCAGATTTGAGAGTGGTACCCTGGGAAAAGTAAGCGGTCTTTTCCAGTGGCTTGAGGAGGTTACTGGCTTGATTGCGGAGAGTCTGGATTTCGTCTGGGGATAACTGCCAGATATCTTCGAGTTCGATAAAAATCAACTTGGTTTCTTTGGGTTTGAGGCTGTATGAGCCAGAGGCGTAGAGCGCCTCTTCTTTGGGGTCGTAGGTGGTAGAGAGCGAGGAGTCGAGCTCGATAATGTCGGTCGTTTTGACTTCGCGGGGCAAGTAAAATTTGAGCGGGACAGTTTGGCTGATCACGGGACTCGGGTTGGTGATGACCGCGCGGAAAATAATACTACCTTCTTCGAGCCAGAGTGAGCGGATGGGCTGTCCGACGTTGAGGGCGAGGAGCTGGGTATTTAAACCGATCAGAGCTTGTAGAGAGTAGAGAATATTTTTGAAATTGAGACGGGGGTCAGAGCCAGTTTTGGCTGGAGAAGCCAGAGAGTCGCCACCAGGGAATTGATTGAGAGTCAAGAGTCTTGATTTGATTTGATTGACTTCACTTTCGGTAGATTTTAGTCCCTGGCCACTCAAGTTTTCGAGGACGGCGGCGATTTTTTGATTTTCACTGCGCAAAGTTTGATGGCGCTCGCTGACAGATGACAAATAGCCAAACATGGTTTGGTCACCGCTGACATTGGTGGTGTCACCGAGCACTGCTTCGAGGGTGTCGAGGGTGGTCAAGCTAGAGAGGAGGGTAGGCGGAGCGAGCTTGGTTTTGTTGATGGTGGTCGAGCTCAGGAGAGTCGAGAGCTCTTGTTTGAGGGTTTCGATGTTGGCGTTGAGGGTGGTAACCGCCTGGGTATCCCAGGATTTGGTGAGCTCGATGAGGGGGTCGGAGTTTTGGAACAGGCTGGCAATAGAGGTGATTTCGCTGGCTACAGCGTCTTTAGTCAAACGATCCCATTTGCTATCGAGGACAAGGAGACGTGATTTGGCGGTTGAGATGTGGTCAAAGAGGAGGCTGGCGTTTTTGCGGCTTTGCTCGAGCTTGGTTTCGAGATCGGGCAGACTCTCGCCGTCTTCGAGGGAGAGGGAGATGACGGGGGCGTTGACGATTTTTTCGAGGAGTTCGCGCTGGACTTTTTGCTCGGCCAAAATGCTTTCAAGGGAGGAGGGGAGAGGGGTGCTAGAGGATAAAGCCCGGTTGTCGACGCCCCAGATGTCTGTAACCAGCGATCCAAACGAAGTCATGGTGCGAGAGGAGTAACCCCAGATATCGCTGACCAGGTTGCCAAAGGAAGTGAGGGTGCGACCTGAGTAGTTCCAGATATCTGAAACGAGAGTGCCGTACCCGGTCAATGTGCGGTCGGAGTAGCTCCAGATAGAGGCCGCAGTGAGTGAGGAACCGGACTCTGCTTTAACTTCAAAGGTTTTGTCGAGACAGAGATAGTCGGAGCCGGCAGTGCAACAAATGCTCGCAGGGTAGAGGCCGGTAGTCGTGTCCGTCGTGGCGTCGTATTTGTACCAGCCGTCGGCTGAGCCCGTCATAGCGACACCGTTTAAAAAAGTGGTGCCACCGGGATACTTGGCGGTGAGGGTACAAGCCGCGCCGGTTAGGGGGGGGTAGTCGTCGTCGTATAAATACTCACCAATCGTACAGGTGGCAGAGGTGGTACATTGCTGGTAGTCAGTGGCGCGGGTATGCGCTGGAGCCGCCAGCGCAATTGAGCTAATTAGGCAGATTAGGTAAATTTGGCGAATTAGGTTCCGGGGCATAGTAAGTTAGGTTTTTTTCTTGCTAATTTTTTTGTCTTCTTCGTCGTCATCGTCGTTTAGACCAGCGCGGAATTCTTTCATTGCTTGGGCAATGCCGCGAGCCAGCTCGGGGAATTTTTGCCCGCCGAATAAGACCATGAGGACGACTGCGATAATAATGATTTCACCGGTGCCAATATTTTGAAACATACAACTCCTTTGCTTATTACTATAGTTCCAGTGTATTGATTATTGAGGGTGGTGTCAAGGCAGGAAAGAGGGATATTTAGAACGATTTTTTGCGTTTGGATCTAGCTTGATTGGTTCGCTGGTAGTGAGCGCTCCAGTTGGTACCTTTTGGGGGTAAAAGATGATCAATTTTTTCTTCGATTTTGTCAAAAAAACTGCGGATTTTTTCGACCCTGAGCATGCGATCCACGACTAGTTGGTAGCCGTTGTTTTTGCCTTTGAGGGTGAGACTAATTTTGTTGACCGTGCTCAAACCTACTTTGAGGGTACCCACAATGCTCCTTTGGGAGTAGCCCTTTTTGATCATGTAGGCGATCGCAAGCCGCTTGCCGAGCATGATTTGCTCGGTAGGAGACAAGAGGTCCTCGACAAAACTACTGACTGCGTCCCTCGAGCTCAGGCTCGAAAGTGTAGAAATAAACATCTCAAAAATCTGACCAGAAACTTTGGGTGGCAAGTATTTGCGTGAAACTTGTGACATATAAAACCTCCATCGTAACGAATATTTATTATGCTACCATGTTCTAGAACATGGTAGCATAGGTAAAAGTGTGTTGTAAAGTAGGTGCTACCGTGTTCTAGAACATGAGAGCGGTGGGGAGGGAGCAGGGGAGAGGATTTAGGAAGTAGGAAGGCAGGATTTAGGAATTAGGAGTTAGGAAATAGGAATTAGGATTTAAGAAAGGGGAGACAGGAGAAAGAGTCGGGGGACTGGTCGAAGTAGATCGAAGTACCTACTGAGTTGACGGTAGGCGGCGAGGTGGGAAAAGCAGACACAGGAGGAGGGCGGCGAAGCGACAGAGTGGCTGGTATACTAAAGAGGTATGGCCACAATCAGTGTAGATCAGTATAACGACGACGGGACGACTAGTAGAACTGCAGGGGAAGCACTGACCATAAATGGCGCCACCTTTACCCAGCGCACCGACACTAGATGGCACGCGACGGCGCCCGCCAGTATGACGGGTACTTACGGCGATATTCTCCCCAGTGCTACCCTAGGCGGCCGAATGGTGATTGACGCGACCGCTGTGCGCTGGCTCGCCTATGACAGCGGGAGTGGGAACGTGCCCGCGATCGGAACCGATATCACCCAGGCGGGCGTGAGTGCGAGTTATCTGCTGGGAGTTTATGCCTCGCTGACCTCGGCGCCCACGACGGTTGGTAATGCGATGCCGGCCACAGGATACCTCAAGTTTCGCGAGGTAACGGGAGCGTTTGTGAGCGGAGCGCTCACTGGGATTGGGGGCAGTGCAACTGGCGCGGATACTGCCGGGTGGATAGAAGTTGTCATGGACAGCGCCGCTGGGACCGACATTAATATCCCTCGCCTGGGGGAGTTTGAGACGCGAGGCAAATGGTTTTACCTGGATAATACCGACGGGACGACCGCCCAAGTCTTGCAGGTGCCAACTAATGGGGGAGGAGCCACTACTCACTCCCCAGGGGTGTGGATCGAAAAAGCCACCGCTAGCGCGGCTACTTATTCGCTATCCGGTAACACCGTGACCGTGACCCTAGCGAGCCACGGTTACTTTGTGGGTGACGACATTGATATCAACTTTACGAGCGGGGGAGTGTCTGGTGAGGACACCTACCATATCCTGACTGTCCCTACTTCATCGACCTTTACGGTAGCCAAAACGGCTAGCAACACCAGTGGCAACTGTAGTGTCTCACAATTTGAGTACTATCCGTCCTCGGCCGGGGCCACGACCGGGTGGAGTCAATCTCACATCGGGAGCCCGGGACTGGACGGAGCGAATGATGATCTGCGCCAAAAATTTGTCAAAAGTATCGGGACGGGACAGATGCAAATAGGGGAAAATGCCACTCAGTCCGCCACTTATACGACTGCATCAATTGCCGGGACTTATACCTGGACGGCCAACGTCGTGACGGTGACCTCGACGGCGCACGGTCTGCGGGTAGGGGAGCAAGTATATCTCGACTTTACCAGTGGGGGCGCGACGCCCGACGGGGTCTATACGATTGTGACCAACGCGGCCAATACTTTTACTGTGGCACTAAGCGGATCTGGTACCGCTGGTAATGTGACTGTCTGGGCAAGGAGCACCGTAACTTTTACGGCGCACGGCTATGCCATTGGCAACAAAGTACACCTCAATTGGACGAGTGGGGGAATAAGTACTGATGGAATTTATCTGGTGGAGACGGTGCCCACGGCCAATACTTTTACCATTAATACCTATACTAATTCAGGAACCGGGGGAAATGTGAGTATTGAGATGACGATCGGGTATATCCCCCCCGCTGGACTAAGAACCAGGGTACCCAATATCTTCTTGAGGCAGTGTGCAACCGGCAGTCGGGCCACCAACGCGGCGCCCAATGCCACGATTACCACGCGACCGGAGTTTATTACAACGAGCGCGGGGGCAATTGATATTGAGTACACCTACGGCGATTGGTACTTTAACTTCCTCCAGCCGTACTCGGTCCACCTGAATCACGTGGCCTCGTTTGACTCGATCTTGATCCAGGAGTGCGCAACAGCGCTCGACATTAATGACACCAGCTTGTCGATGTATGGTTCCCTCGATATTAATACACTCAACTGCGCGTCAAATTTTGCGGGGGGAACGATTGCAAATTGCACTTTGGTGCGGGGAAATGCTCCAGGGTCTAGCGATCATGGTATTGTGATTACTTCGTGTAAAGATTTGGATCTAGTGAATGTAAAGGGGGGTATCCTCCAGTTTGCCCGCAGTACCGGGTACTCGTTTGTGATTACCAGCTGTAATAATGTAAGTCTAAGCAGGTGTGTGAGCACCAACTCGACGACGATCTCACTCGTGACCTCGAAAGACATTACGATTAGCGATCTTAACTGGGTAGATCGGTATATGGGGATGACCAATGCCACGGCGTCCTCCTATTGTGTGACCATTGGGGCAGGGATAGTAAACACGGTGATTGATGGCATTACTTTTGGGTACGGCGGGATAGTGAGCGACGTCCACCCGTATGCGGGACTGGTGTCTTTTACGGCGACGGTCAATACCACGATTCGTAATGCCGGTAGTCGCAGTAGCATGCTGAGTGGAGGGAGTATCCCCCTGTGGAGGATGGGTATTTTGTTTGTGACGGGAGGGAATAACGATACGGTCAAAATCCAGCGGATTTACATCGAGAGTTTGACGACGCGCGCGGGGATTTTGACCCAACTTAATACCGATACCGGCATCACCATGGAGTCGGTGTTTAACTATCGGTATACCACGGCGGCGGGTGTGGCAACCGATTACACTGTGACACCTTTATTTCTCAATGCAACTCACAAGGGGGTTGGGGCGGCGCTCAATAGTGTTAGTCCGCAAGTTTCGGTCTATGGTACTCACTGGATGGATCTCTTTACAAGTGACACTACAGGTAGGGTGGTAGCGATCATGAATGAACCGACATCCGCCACGGTGAACTACAGTACTCTCACGATTGCTGGGCTTGGAGGTTTTACGTCGGCTGGTTCACTATCTCTGCAATCGGTTGGTGATGAGTATATCCTTGAGTGTCCGTACTGGATCTTGGGACATACAGGACTGAGCAATACCACAGCGACGGTAACGGGAACCAACGTGACTTATGTGAGTGGACCCGATTATGGCAACCATGATATTTACTACCAAATCGATACGGGGAGCGGGTGGAATGGGAGCTGGAAAGACTTGAGTGGTACAAATTTAAGTGGCGAGTCGGTGAGTCCAACCGGATTTCGACTTAAGTTTAGGGTGGTATGTGATAATGCGGCCACCACCAACGCAATTTCTTTTATTCGTATAGATACTACTACTAGCGCCACTGCGCAGGCAGAAAATCTCTATCCACTTGACTTGGCTAGCGTGACGATCAACAACCCCGTGATTGGTTCGAGCTATGAGGTCTACAACCTTGATACCCAGACTCAACTACTAAGCGGGGTGATTACCAGTGATCCTCAGACAGTATCTGTCTTGGCATCGGCTAACCAAACACTACGGGTTCGACTTCGACGATCTAAAGGAATTTTACTTTATACAGCTCAAACCGCTAATTTTGCGATCGGCAATATCTTGGCAGGGGTGACGAGTGGGGCGACCGCATTGATAGCTAATGATAGTGATAACGGAACGTCGGGAAGTTTGACGCTCGAAAATATTGTGGGCATATTTCAGGATGGGGAGACGATTGTGGATGATGGGGGAGGCAGTGCGACTACAAGCGGAGTGGTAGGGGGTAAATATCTACCATTTGAATCAAATGCGGTAGTGAGTGAATTGCTAACTGCCAGTGTCTATGCCAGTCAAGTAGTAGACTCAATCGCGGTCTAATTGCTTGGTTAAAGTTGGCTCTGGAGGAAGTCTTTGCCGTGCTTGGACATGTTCATGAGAAAGGTAACTTTGTGGACAAGATCACTCAAACTCAGATTGCTTTTGACGATATATTCTCCCGCTCCCAAGGAATATCCTCGATCGATGTCTTTGTCAGTCTCTAAGTTGCTTGCGATCACGACCGGGATGCTTTTCCATGTTTCGTGTGCTTTGATTTCGGAGAGTACATCAAAGCCACTCTTGTGGGGAAGAAGAATATCGAGGAGGATGACTTGAGGGATATTGGTTTTGAGGATTTTTAGAGCCTCGAGCCCGTCTCCTGCAATTGTGACCTTGAATCCAACCGAGAGGAACTTGTCACGCATAGTGCTAGCGAGGAGTGGATCGTCTTCTACAATGAGGAGATGTGGTTTTTTGGTCATATGATTATGATACCTCATTTGGCAGGGAGAGGGTAAAGATGGTACCATCCTTGTGACTGGTATAGGTAATACTACCATTGAGTTTGGTCATAATTAATCTGGCTAAATAGAGACCTAATCCATTGCCGTCGGGGTGATGTAGGCGAGCGTTGTCGCCGCGATAAAAACGTGTAAAGAGATGTGAGCTGTTTTCACTTGGTATCCCGATCCCTAAGTTTTTAATGCTAATTTGTAACTGCTTTAAACGGAGATAGATCGTGATTTCGATAGGTGTATTGGGATCGGAGTACTTGAGTGCGTTGCCAATGACAACTAGGAGCGCTTCTTTGAGTAAAAGTGGGTCAGTTGTGACTAGAGTTGTTGCTGGAACTTTCCAGTCCAGTTTGATTGAGCGTCTTCGCAAATAACCAGTTTTACTCTCATGTACAACGGGAAGAATTAGTTCTCGTAGGGAGATTGATTTGAGGTGTGGAATAAGTGAGCCGGCTTCCAGACGTGAAATATTTAGTAGCTGTGAAGTGAGTGTGATAAGGCGCAAGGTAGTGGAGTGAATTTTGCGTAGGGTGGTGCGAACTTTGAGATGGTTTTGGGACGGCTCGACATCGAGCAGAGATTCACTCAACCATCGGATAGCAGTCAAGGGTGAGCGGATTTGGTGGGAGGCCAGACTGACAAACTCATCTTTTAATTTGTCGATAGATTCAAGGGTTTCGATCTGTTTGACGATTAAGACCTGGCCTATTTTGTACGCTAAAGCAAAGGAGATTGCGGTAATGCTCAAGATGGTGAGTAGGCTCACATACAATGAGTTGCGTACAGCAGTATAGATCTGATATTGGGGAGTTCCTACCGCAATAAAAGTGCTACGACTATCGTCGAGTGCCGTAAAAGCATAGAGGCGCTCAACTTGATCGATACCGACTTTGAGGGTTTGACCGCTTCCTTGAGTCAGGATTTCTTGGACGAGTGGATCGTTTGCAAAATTTTTCCCCAACGCTTCTGGAGTTTGGGGACTACGGGCCAAGACAGTCCCATCACGATCTAAAATATTGATCACTAAACTACTGGTTTTGTTTAGATCATTGACAAATGTGCTGACCCAGTCCAGGGACAAGGAAGCATAGACTAATTCGGTGGAAGAAATGGGGTAGGCAAAATTGATGACAGCTCCACTTGGTTTAGTTTGATAATAAGCTCCGACAGTAAATGACCCACTGCTAAGTGTTTCGGCGATTAGTTTTTCATGAGGGGTATTTTGCTGAGCTTTGGCCAGGTTGGCGGCACAGCGTACGTGACCACTACTGTCGACGATACCAAAATTTTCATAGCGGATATAGCTCGAAAGCAATGTAGCGAGAAAAATGGAACAATTTTCTGGGCTTTGGCTGGTTAGTGACGTACTGGCGGCGATCGCGATGAGTAGTTGTCGTACACCTTCGGTGATTTGCTTGTGTTGGGCGGCTGTTAAGCGAGCAATTTCCGATAATCTAGTCAGCTCGTTGTTTTTTTTGATTTGTAGATTTTGGTAGTGCGAAAATCCAGTGTAGAAAATAAAGGGGATGGTAGTGATGATAACGAGCAAATAAAGTCGAGAACGAAGGTTTCTCATAACGCGATTTGATCAGGCGATTGGCTGACGTAAACTGCTACTCCCGATGAGTTGACGGTGGCTTGTGTTTCGAAGGGAATGTATTTGGGGCTCGCAGAGGCTTTGCGAATACGAATCATGATGTTGTAATCGGCAACGTAGGGTACATTGGAGATCGTTACCGTATTGCTACTGGCTATGCCACTACCCAACAGGGTACTACTAGCTAGATTGTAAACATAGTATGTACTGCCCGAGACTACATTGGTTAAGACGATCGAGACGGTCTGGCCAGCGTAGTCGCCGGGGCCGACTGTTTGCGTGTAGATTTCTAGGCCGTCGATATAAGAGTTAAAGGAGGGGAAGAGCGCGAATTGAGTGTTGGTGGCGACGTTGGTGGCGCGAGTGGTGGTGTTACCTGAGTCACGGATAATTTCGCCGGGGAAGAAAGTACCAGTGACGTTGGAGAGAATGATAGTACCGGTTGTGCCTAAATCATAATCTTCATCCACTACAGCCGTCGCACCGGATGTTTGGCCGAGGATGGTCTCCCCGACCACAAAACTACTGGACTGACTGGTGTAGAGCATACCGGGACGAGCCGTGAGCTTGAGTTTGAGATAAAAACCATCGGTCGTGTTGACCGATTCGGCGGCCAAGTTGGCGGGGGTGGCGGTTTGATAAGCTGAGTAACCACTGCCTTTGTCGAGCGAGTACTCGACTAGGAGTGACTCGAGGATATCGGTGTTTGAGCCCAGGTCGAGACCACTTTTTTTCATGGTTTTGTCGCGGAAACCAGAGACGCCAAAAATCTTGTAGGGCCAAGTGATCTCGATAGAGTCGCCCGCGGTGCGCATGTACAGACGACCCGAGTTGGAGAAAGCGGGTGACCCAGAAATAATCTCGTAGGGTGGAGTGTCAGAAGAACTGGCGTTGAAACGCAGTGATAATTCTCCAGTATTTGGTGAGGTATAGAGCTCGTGGAACATGGTGTCATAGATAGTAGTAAAGGCAACGCCCATTCCGTCTGTCGTGGTGCCGATCGCATAAGTAGTAGCAGTGGTTAAGGGCTCGGAGTTGGCACCGCTGACCCCTTTCATAATCACCCCGAGGGCAGAATTGGTGGCAGAGGTGTAGATCGGCCAGTCATAGTTGTCAAAGTTGATGTTGGAGAGGGTGACACCGGAAGCGTTGTTGGCAAAGGTAAAAGGAGTCCAAGTGGCGATGTAGTTGCGCCAGCTTTTAACGGTAAAGTCGTCAAAAACATTGTCGTTACTCAAGTTTTGCACGTTGATGAGGGAGGCGGTATGACCTGCATAAGTAAAGTTGACGCTGTGATCAAAGAAGCTATTGTTAGAGGAGCCGGTCAAGGTGAGGTAAGCACCGGATAAACCACCCGCGCCAGCCTGAGAAACAGAAGTAATGCGATTGCTTGAGGAGTTGGAGAGTGAGATGGGGGCTATTGATCCAGGCATGACAGCGTAGCCCACGCGGTTGGTGTCTGAGGGGGTAAAGCCACTGGTTGTACCCAAGTAAATCTCTGTATAGTGGGTGCCGGTGGGGGTGGCGGCTAGGGTGAGCTCGATACCCTGGTTGTGATCGTTGCCACCAGTTGATCTACCCCAAGCATAGGCGGCCGTGAGCTCGTGGCTACCTTGGGCGAGACTAGCGCCAAAGATAATCCCGGTAGAAATTGGCCCCTCGGCAGTAAAAGGCTGGGCGGGCGTGATAGTTAAAACGGTCGTTGCTACGTTGGTGACCAAGTAAGTGCCATCGTTGCTAGTCGTACCAGAAACGACAATCACGTCATTGGCCACAAAACCATCGGTTGTAAAGGAACCCGAACTGGCGGTGATAGTGTTTACAGTGCTGGCGGTTGCGAACGTCAGGGTACGTCCACCACTACCAGTTGCGAGTTTGGTGGTGGTATTGGTGACAGGAGCCAAGGCAGTACTGCCCAAGTTGACCATGGCGGTTGCGGCGTAGATATAAGCACCTTGAGTGTTTAACTGGATGGTAAAGGTGTGAGTGGTGCTAGTTGAGGTAAAGTTGAGCGAGATCCTCTGCCATTTGCCGGTTGCGGTGAATGACTGGGTGACAGGCGAAGTAGTGTTGACGGCGATCTCTCCGCTGACCGTGGTTTGGTGCGGGTAGGGATCGGTCATGACATAAACCGAGAAAGTGTAGGCCGTGCTAGTTTTGAGGTTGGCGAGCGTTTGGACGGCTTTGCTACCTGGGCCTACCGACAAGAGACGATCGGCCAGACCGGTGGGGGCCGCGTTGCTCGAGAAGGCAATATCGAGAGGGGCGACACGAGCGGCCGCGGTTGGAGTCAGGTTGGTTTTGACCCAGTTGGCATGGGTAAAGTCGTCTGATTGAGTCAAGTAGTTGAAGGCAGGGGTGGGGAGGGCGACAACGGGGACCTCGACTTCGGGGCTTTCGGTGCCGTGCATAAAAGTGATGGTTTGACCGGAAAAAGTAGCCAGGAAGGGAGTATCCACCGTAATTGAAGTGGCAGAGTCCACGGAGACTACCGTGGTGGGCCAGGCGATGCCGGGACCATAAACACACATGCCAGCGCAGGCTCCGAGCGTCAAGGTCTGGCTGACAAAAGTCGAGGTGTTGACAGCGGAGACCGTGATTTGCCAGGGAGTGTCGATTGAGACTACGGTGGCACTCGCCCCGACACCGGTACCGGCGATTTGGAGACCAGGCGTGACGTTGCCGGATAAAAAGTTGGCGGCGGAACCCTCGGGGATGCGGATTTTGTTTTCGCCACTAGTACCTTTGCAGTTGGCGATGGTACCAAGGCCGGTATTAAAGGATCCCGAGGGGATAGTGAGCGTAGTACCCCCCGCGGTACCGGCGGCGTTCGTAATACCGGAGAGCGCGGAGTCGCATTTGAGTAGACGATAGTAGTAGGTGGTGTCGTTGCTTGGGGCTTGGCCATTTAACGTGCCAGAAGTGAGGGCGGCGCTAGTCGTGAGATTGGTGTGATTGGTCGTGAGGGTAATGACTGTGGCGGTGAGCGAGAGGATCATGTATGTGCCGTTGTTGCTAGAAAACCCAGAGGCCACGATATTGGCGCCGATCACAAAGCCGTCAGTGATAAAAGAGCCCGAGCTAGCCGTGATGGTGCGACCAGCCTGGTTGAACGTAATGGTTCTGCCACCCGCGGCTGTGGCGGTTGCCACATAACCGTTGGTGTAGGCAACGACAGTGTTGGTCGGCGAGTAGAAAATGCGCGAACTACTATCCCGCGTAAAGCCAGGAGTAGTCCCGCGGAAAATTGTATAGGCTATGGTAGTGGAGGTGGGGTCGCGGCGCACCCAGTTGAGAGTGACAGCGCGGGGACCGGAGTTGATCGCCGAGAAAGCTTGGGGGAACCATTTACTGCCGAGGAAAGGAGTTGCGGAGTAGGTGCGCGACTCGTAGTAGTGAGTCCGGTCGGTCCAGTCGCGGAAAGCTCTAGTTTTGATGTAATATTTAGTATCGTCAACGAGCTTGGCGCCGAGCGTGGGGTTGTTGCCGAGGCGATAAGCCGAGGCCACGTTTTTGTAGCCATTGAACATGTCCTCGGACCAAGTGATATTGGAGATGGTGTTGCCGCTACTGACGCCGAGGAAAAAAGGGGCGAGGCCGTAGCTTTCCATACCAGTGATCGTGTTGTTGTTGAACAAGGTAGTTAAACTAAGAGCCGCTTGGAAGTTTTTGCTAATATTTAAACCGTAAAAGCGAATATTCGTCCAAGTAGAGCCCTCGGTGTTGGTGACGTAGAGAGCGGCACCTGGGGCGGCGACCGTCGAGCCGGTTTGGTTGGCGTGGAGCGCTAGGGGCTGGCCGACCGCGACGTTTAGATCCGAGATCGTGGCGTCGTTGATGTAGCTCCAGGCATTGGTCGAGGAGTTGCCGTAGCGAGTGTCGCGAGTAAACCAGCCATTACTCCCGATCGTGGCCGAGGCCGTGTAGTACCTACGCACCGGTTCGAGGGCAAAGCCAACACTCGAGATGGTGAGGCCATAACACTCGGTGATCACGGGCGGGAGAGAGAAAGCGCAGTTGGTGAGGGAGACACTTTCGGCTTGGGTAAAGGTGTTGTACGACTCGTCGAATAAACAGATACTGGCAGTGAGCGAGCCACCGGCCGTCATGACCATGTTGGCTCCCACAAGGCGAGAAGATGTCTGGATATTGGCGGGCACCGCAGAAGTAAACATGATGTTGGGACAGCGGACTTTGGCACCTGTTGGGACTTTGTTGCCGTTGACCCCGTCGCCAAACTGAACAGTGTTGGTTAGTTGGGAGACGTAGGGGTTGAAACAAGTGAGGGAGACATCGGTCGGGGTACCGGTCCTGACTGTCCAGGTAGCGCCAGAATCGGTTGAAGTCATGGCATAACTGCGCAAGTTACCAGAGCTTGAAACTGCTACGAGGGTGGTGCCATTGGCGACTACGCTAGTCCAGCTCCCGATCTGAGTACCAGTCAAAGTGGTGGTCGTCCAACTGGCACCGTTCGTAGATCTAGCCGTTTGGGTCGAGTTGGTCGTAGAGACTACCACAAAGTTGGTGCCGTCCCAGGCTACGCCACGACTAGTCGAGTTGGGGAGGGCGCCACCGGCACTAAAGGCACCGGTTGTGGGATCCGCTTTGCTTTGATTACCGGTAGAGGAGCCAGAGATCGCCATCCAGATACTCCCGTTGTAAATGAGTGCCATGTAGGTGGCGCTAGTTAAAGTGGCTCCCGCTGTCCAGGTGCCAGCGCCATCGGCGTCGTAGTTGCTGGCAGTACCGGTCCCGACCGCGACGTAGCGAGAGCCTCCGTAGGCCACGGCATTCCAGATCTGCGAAGTGGCCATGGTGGCGGC
>CAZBML010000002.1:0-11879 GCA_964493295.1 uncultured Pseudomonadales bacterium
TCGATCTCGGGCTTCATGACTGAGTTGACGATGCCTACGACAGCGCTCGCGATATTGTTCGTTGGATCCTGATCGACAAAAACCATTTTGTGTACCGAGTGGCGAGATTCGTTCCATTTGGCGATCCTGGCCATGGTCTCGACTGTTTTGACTGGATACTTGCCACCGGCGGACTCTCCAGACAACATAATTGCGTCGGTACCATCGAAGACGGCGTGCGCCACATCGGTTACCTCGGCCCGAGTAGGACGCGGGTTTTGGATCATGGACTCGAGCATTTGGGTGGCGGTGATGACTGGTTTGTTGGCTAGGCGGCACTTGTCGATAATCGTCCTTTGCCAGTAAGCGAGCTGTTCAAATGGCACCTCGACCCCTAGATCACCCCGTGCCACCATGACAGCATCGGCTTCTTTGACGATCTCGTCGATCCGATCAATCGCTGGCTGACTCTCGATTTTGGCCACGATTTTGGCGGTCATTTTGCGAGTATTTAGCTCTTGACGCAGGAGTTTGATATCTCTGGCAGAGCGTACGAAAGAGAGACCAACATAATCGATTTTGGCTCTGGCGTTGCCATTGAGCTGTTCGATATCGCGCTCGATGAGCGAGGGGAAGTCGACATCGACGCCAGGGAGATTGACCCCTTTGCGATTTTTGATGGTCGCGTCGTTTTTGATTTTGAGAGTTAGCTTGTCGTCTTCGACTTTGACTACCTCGGTTTCGATAAAGCCATCGTCTACCAAGAGATCTTGACCGACTTTGAGTAGCTTGTAGATCTGAGCGTGAGGAATGATGACGTTGATGCCAGGGACAAAGGAGAGGCCAATTTCGAGGTGCTCACCCGCTTTGACTGGAACATCGAGTTTGTCCCTTGTCTCTAGCCTAACTTCTGGACCCTGGAGATCTAGTAGGATACCGACAGTTTTGCCTTTTTTGTCGGCAATAGATTGGACTAGCTTGATGTGCTCACCGTGCCACTGTGGTGTTGAGTGCTTGGTATTAAAGCGAAAGACATTTACCCCAGCATCCATTAGACGAGCGAGCACCTCTTCGGTTTCACTCGCTGGGCCGATCGTGGCGACTATTTTCGTGAGCTTGTCTGTGTGCATAATGTCCTTTCAATATAATAATTAATTTACAATTTACATATTAGACAAAGCTCTGACCGGTCATATCAGAGGGAACCGTGAGTCCCATGATCTTGAGGGCGGTCGGGGCTACGTCCACTAGAGAGCCGATAGAATGCGCCAATTTAGGATACTTTGAGCTGACCAGAATAAAGGGAACTAGGTTGGTGGTGTGGGCAGAGAGATTGGCACCGGTTTCTTTGTCGCGCATCTCCTCCGCGTTGCCGTGGTCCGCAGTGATGATCACGGTATAGCCATGTTGTTTGGCTTGTTCCACGATGATTTTTAGGGCTCGATCGATAGTCTCGACACCCTTGATGGCGGCTGAGACATTGCTCGTGTGGCCGACCATATCGGCGTTGCAGAGATTGGTAAAGATGGCGTCATGGAGACCGGTTTGCAGGTCGCTTGCGACAAACTGAGCGATGTCCATAGTCCGCATCTCTGGTTTTTCGTCGTGCGTCTTGATGTCGGAGTTGCTATCAAACATCATGCGATCCTCCCCTTCCCAGGCGTCTTCGCGTTTGCAGTTCAAGAAAAATGTCATGTGGGGGAACTTTTCGGTTTCGGTGACGCGGAGCTGTTTGAGACCTGCCTCGGATATTACCTGACCGAGTGTACTACCGGCATCCTCGAGCGGGTAGGCGACATCTACTTGGTACTCTGGACTGTACTGAGTCATGGTGACATAGGAGAGATCCTCTGGTCCGTCTTTGAGGAATTTTTCGGTAAGCTGTCTCGTGCGATCATTGCGAAAATTGACAAATATGACGGCGTCGTGCGAGCAGATCGCCCCCTCCTCTCCCTGCCCTACTTCTATGCAAGCTGGGACCACATATTCGTCGGTGACACCTGCTTGGTAGCTGTCTTCGAGAGCTTCTTTGGCAGAATGATATTTTTTGCCTTCTCGTTTGATCAAAACATTAAAGGATTTATCGGTACGCTCCCAGTTGTGGTCGCGGTCCATGGCATAGTAGCGGCCAGCGATACTGGCGATCTTGCCGATGCCAATCTTCTTGATCTCGGTTTCTAAACTTTCTAGATACTTGAGCGCGCTACTGGGGCGAGTGTCTCTGCCATCGGTAAAGACATGGAGATAGACTTGTTTGACACCATGCTTTTTGGCGGCCTCGAGCAGGGCGACCATGTGGTCTTGGTGCGAGTGGACTCCGCCAGTGCCGATCAAACCTTTGATGTGGAGAGTAGAGCCATTCTTTTTGACGTGGTCAAAGGCTTTGAGAAACGAGGGATTGTCGAAGTATGAACCATCTTTGATTTTGTTGCTAATGCGGACTAAATCTTGGTAAAGCACTTTGCCGGCGCCGATCGTCATGTGGTTTACTTCACTCGTCCCCATCTGGCCATCGGGCAGACCCACGGCCTCGCCGGAGGACTCGATCACAGCAAAGGGGTAGTCGTTGAGCAGAGAGTCGTAGTACGGCGTCTGGGCGTTGGCGATGGCGTTGCCACGATATTTGTTGGTGATGCCCCAGCCATCCAGGACGATCAGGAGGAGTTTGTCAGCCATGATTCACTTGCCTTTCGATAGTCATGAGCCGGTTGTATTTGCTGACGCGCTCGCCACGAGTAGGTCCAACTTTGATAAAAGCAGAGCCGACGGCCACAGCGACATCGACCATGGTCGCGTCGTTGGTTTCTCCCCCACCACGGTGCGAGGTGGTTGTCATGAGGCCGTGTTTTTTGGCTAGCATGCAACAATCTACGGTCTCGGTGAGGGTCCCAATCTGATTGAGCTTGATCAAGATAGCCGAGATCGCTTTAGTATCTATCGCTTTTTGGAGACGCTCGACGTTGGTAACGGTCAGATCGTCGCCGATCAAGGGAATATTGTGTTCGTCTGTGATTAACTTTAGTTTAGTCCAGTTTTCCCAGTCGTCCTCGTGGAGGAGATCTTCGACGGTCGCAATTGGGTATTTAGCGAACCAAGTCTGGTAGTAGGCAATGAGCTCGTCGGCGGTGAGTACCCGCTTTTCAAGAGCCAAGCTGTATTTGCCATCCTGGTAAAACTCACTTGCCGCCGCGTCGATCGAGAACCCAATGTCTTTGCCGGGAATGTAGCCAGAGTTTTCGACAGCTTGTGTCATATACCCAAAAGGAGCTTCGTTGCTGGGGATACCATTGGGAGCGAATGCCCCCTCGTTGCCTACGTTGGTGGAGAGCTTGTTGGCTTTTAGGACTTTGGCTAGTGAGTGATAGCTCTCCATGATCATGCGGACATTTTCGACGACACTAGCCTTGCGGATAGCGGTTAGACAGAACTCTTGCAAGTCAGTAGTCTCGTCGGCGTGCTTGCCACCCTCGATAACCACGACCATAGGCTGGGGGAGAGTAGCCAAATCTACTCCAGTTTGGAAAGTGTCAATAATGTGACGGTAAAGCTCGATTTTTTTGGACTTGGCGGCCGCATTGGCGACTGCAATTGAGACAGCGAGGATGGCGTTGCCACCGAGCTTGCCTTTGTTGGGAGTGCCGTCGAGCTCTATCATGGTCTTGTCGATCAAGCGTTGGTCATAGGCATCCAGACCGATGAGGGCTGGGGCGATGACTTCTTTGATATTGGCGATGGCTTTGAGCATACCTTTGCCATGCCAACGTGATTTATCCTCATCCATCATCACCGTAGCTTCGTGGGAACCTGCCGAGGCGCCGTATGGAACTGATGCAGAGGCAGAGGAGCCATCTTCGAGGGTGATAGTAGCTTCGATCGTCGGGTAGCCACCGGAGGCCAAAATCTCTTCTGCCACAATTGACGTAATCTTCATACCTAACCCTCCCTAACAGATATAAATAATAGACAAAGAATCAGGTGTATTATGCGCTTCGATCGCGTAGAGGGCAAGGTAAAAAATGGGTTACCCGCCTGCAGAAGCTATCGCTTCAGTGATTGCGGGCAGGTAATACTTGTAGATCTAAGGTTGATGCTCTCTTGCGAGAGAAAGCACTAAAAACAGGATATGGTAGAGCTTTTCTCAAAAATAGATTAAAATCAGATCTGTTGCGGGTATAGTACATCGGTAGTATGCGTCCTTCCCAAGGACGAGAGAGGGGTTCGATTCCCCTTACCCGCTCCAGAAATCCACAATCAGCAAGAATCTCACTGTTTTTGAACGAATTTTTGACAGGTAACACAAAATCACATCCATATAGTGGCGAGCGGGAGAGAGTCTCAGAATTAGAGGTATTGGCCACTCCGTGACCCTGACGGCGGGATATTTATACTTGGCGTGGCGGATTCCCTCCCCCCACCCCTTCCTTCCGCCACGCCAGGGGGGGCATGGAGCCATAAAAATTGCATTGATAACTGAACTGAATCTATTGGTATAATTACACTATGACAATAAACTCAAAAAACATTCTAATAGCAATTATTTTTCTGCTCCTATATAAAATTGTCATGAATTCGTACTACTTGATCACCTTAAATTACTATTATCGTAAATACAAAACTTACATAAAAGATAGCGACAGTTGGTTTATACGAGAGCATAAGCAGAAAATAGTAAATTTATTCAAGAGAGCAGGGACTGAAGATGCTCACCAGCCACAAACAGAACCTGCTGGCTACGGCATGCTGAGAACTGCCAGCTTTTCTGTTTTTCAAAACCTCACTGTTCAAAGAGAAGATATAGTAATCATAGTTAATGGTGATTTCAGAGAAGCGATGGGTGTATATAAACAAAGGATTCTTGAAACTTTGAATCCATTTTATTGGATTGAACTATTTATCTCATTACCAACAACTTTCTTTGAATATCTAGGCTTTAAGACCGACAATATACTAGTAAAAATACTTCAGTTGATTTGGCAAATTATTACGTTTATCAGTGTAGTTGTTGGAATAGTGTTTAATCAGGAGTTTATGATTTGGTTACAAAATGCAGGAAAGTAAAATGGATAATTTTCTAGAGAATCAGAAGCCAATAATGAGCACTTGGCCTAAGGTTGCTATTTCGATCATGTTACTCGTAATCATTGCTGTTTCTGGCGTTGTGGCTCTACAAAGTACAAATGAATTTATGTCTGATTATTTGATTAATCTATCTGCAGGTAGTATTGGTTCACTGATTACGGTAATCTTAATAGATTACTTGATTAGTGTAGAGCGAAAGTTAAAACTTGCTGCAATAAACAAATCAAGTCACTATGGCTTACTTATGCGTGTTCGTAGAGCAATGGTAGAAATAATGTATAAACATGGCTACGTCCTTAAACAGGATAGATTTTCAACCCTCGACAATGCAGAGAATAGGTTCGTGGAATTTATAGCAAGCCCAATTCTTAATAAGAGATTAGACAATCTCAGTAAGTTAACAAAAACTACAATGCAGTATTTGATAATGATAAATACAATACTTGATCACGAAATGAGTAGTATTCTCACAGGTTTAGATGAAATTAAACCATTCCCTGATCCAATACTGAAATATCAAATTAGCACAGAGCGTGCATATGGAGCAGGAATTGTATCTGTGGGGCAAGACTTACTCAAATTTTATTTTAATCAATTGCCTAAGAAAATTAACGACCATGAGATTGAGGAAATGCGCCCAGGGATGGATGTTTTGTGGAAAGTAGTCACAGACGGTTTAAACACACCACGAAGGAACTATAAGGAGTATTATTTACGGAGTTATAAGTTGTTACTTCTAATCGCTGGGAGAGCAAAGAAGGAAAATGTATTCCTTGATCCGTATTAAGAAGACAACATTTGTTGCATAGCCTTCCGAGAACTATAAACAAGTTTCTCACTTCGCTGCGATACTACTCTTACAGAATCACCTACCCTTATTTCACCTTCACTCTGTGGAAGTCCGTTCTCAAAGAAAATAGGATCAAGTTTGTTACGTTTATCCGCCCATACTTTGTATTTTTCTAATGATGCTTTTGGTTCCTTGCTTTTCTCACCTGATTCTTGATCGATTTGAGGGATTGGACATCTAACACAAGGCTTAGGTTCTAGCATTGGTATGCCTGAAACCATAACCTCTAAAAGAGAATGGATGTATTGAGCCTGAAATCCCTCTGTTAAAATTTGAGGTCTAAATCGTTCCCATCCGAGTTCCATTCCCGCAATTTCTTCTAATTCTTTCACATCAGCAATATCTCCCCAAAGAATGGGATATCCATCTTGAAATCTCTGAGTATTATTGTTTGCCATGTAGTTTTGTCGAGCAGGACGATTAAACTGTGCGCCCACGGCTCTCACAAGCCGAACATCTCGCTCCAGGTGCTGTGTAAACCACTTTGCCGCTGAATCTCCCTGATCAACTGCATATACCACGTCATCCCAAATCTTCACTGGTTTAACTACATCCTTTGTATGATCCAAGTCCAACACAATCTGGTCTTGTTCCTGCCATCTCAATACGAGATTATTGTTCTCATATGCAGGAATGATTTGTGTCATCATGTTCATCCCACGAAGCCTCTGCTGGACAAATTCATGTTCTCCGTTTGGGTTTGGTATTGCATCTACTACCATAAAATCGTGATCTCGCACATTACCATCGAGCATTTCTATACCCTCCATAGTCAGGCGACCCTCAGATAAATCCATGCGATGACAACTCTTGACTGGGTAAATTGCAAGTCGTGCAATCTTTGCTTCAGGTAAATTACTCATACTGTATATCTCCTAGTATGAAATTATATCAGCCTATGCAAGAGGATTACTCAAGAACAGCAAAAGCTCTGATTGGAGATCCATCACCATCTTTTATTTTGAGTGGAACACCATAAAACATAAATAATGATTTGTCAGGTAATTGGTCCATATTGACTAAATCAGTGATTGTCAAAATCCCTGACTGCAATAACTTTCTCTCCAATTCAACTTCTAATTCCGCACTATTACCTACAACAACAAACTTTGGTCTAGATTCTCTTATTCTATTGAACAGAGAAGTCTCTAATTTGCCCTCACGAAAAGCCAAGCCCACTCTTGCTGGGAAATCACTATCTATCCTAACTATTTGTGTCTTTCCAATATACTGTTCAATAGAAATGTTATCGATTGTTTTTCCACTCTCGTCCATGTGGGCAAATGCATCTGCATGAGTTCCAATATGTGTAGACATCTGTGAATATCGTAATCGCCAACCTTCTTTATCTAAGTTATGAATTTGTTTAATATGAACTTCTGGGTCGCCAGGGTATACATCCATTCCATCTGTTAGCGTTTGAGAAAGATCAATTATTTTCATATTAGGTATTCTATCAAATCCCATCAATTTTTATGGCTCCATGCCCCCCCTGGCGTGGCGGAAGGAAGGGGTGGGGGGAGGGAATCAATCCGCCACGCCAAGTATAAATATCCCGCCGTCGAGGTCACGAAGTGACCTATACCGCCTGTTTTTTGCCGTCAGACAACTGTACCGTCTCTCCCGTCTCGCTACAATATGGAGTATTTATCTGCACCCCCACGGGCGAGTCCCAAAAATACAAATCGCGTGCGGGAGAGATTCACGCCGGAGGTGTGACGCAAACAGGCGGGATCCCAGATTTTATCTGGGCGACGGCGGGCACATTTGGCTGCCAGGGGATTTTTGAGATTTTCGGACACAATCACCTTGATTGTGTTATAAAATGAGTTCTGACTTTGTTATACAGGGGCTCTTAAGCTTCTTTTTTGATTGTTTTCCAGTGGTAGAGATAGAGTGGCGCACCAATTGTGATCATAGCCAAACTATTGCTCAGCTGGCGCTTGCGCTGATTGGCGGCTTCGGCTTGCTGGATATTGATTTGTTCTTCGGTAGTCATGGTAATTTTGCCCTGGCCATCGGTGATGGGCGGGATGGGGTAACTGGAAAACTCGGAGACTTTAAAGACATACGTTTTTAAAGTGAGATCGACAATCTGGATCCCGCCGATTACGGTGATCAAGAGTCCGACGAAAGAAAATAGATATAGATACAGTAACCGGAGACTAAATTTCATAGATACCCCCTTTCTTTGATCATAACATCCTTCGACTGACTCAGGCCAAGCTTTTGGTCATATACAGACCTTCCCTCTCGTAGCCGAGCTTGCGATAGTAGTCGCGGGTGCCGATCGAGGAGATTACGGCGATTTTGTGGTAACCGTTTGCGCTCGCAAACTCCTCTGCCTTGGCCATGAGGAGTTTGCCTAGGCCGCGATGCTGGGTTTTAGTGGATCTTTTTTCGTCATGCACGACTGTTTTGCCGTAGGTATGGAGCTCGCGGATGATGGCGGCGCCCACTAGCTCGGGGAAGAGGGGAGATATGTGTGAGGAGTCAGGAAGACGAAGACGGAGTAAGGAAAACAATTTGTGGTCTTTTTCAAAGGTAAGCAAGTGCTCAGTGCCGCCAAGTGTCTCGATGGAGAGGTCGAGTAGCTCTGGTAGCTCAGAGTAGCTCCTAGCTTTGACCTCTCGACAGCGAATACATTTACACGACCACCCCTCTTGCTTCATTTCTAGCTGGATATACTGGCGCATGTTGGTCGCGCTGGTACCTGCTGAGACCCATTTTTTGCTGATGTCGCGTACGAGCCGGTCGATCCGGACAAAAGGAGGGGTGATTTTTTTGATATCTTTGAGAACATCTTTGAGCAGGTCGTCGTCGTAGGGCTCAAACTCCCCCCGCTCCCATTCCCGATACATCTCTGTTCCCGCTATAACCTGAGCGGGATAAATTTTGACAAAATCGGGTTTGAAACGGGGATCTTCGTACATGAGGTGTGCCATCTGCAAATCAAGCTCTGGGTTGCTCCCTGGTAAGTTGGGCATAAAGTGATAGCAGACCTTGATACCACTATCTTTGAGTAACCTAGTCGCCTCCCCTACCCGGTCTAGTGTATGGCCACGCTTGATCCGCTTGAGAATGGTTTCGTCAAAAGCTTGGACGCCAACCTGGACTTTGGTGACACCTAGTTCGCGGAACAATTTGACTTCTTTTTCATCGATCCAGTCAGGTCGAGTTTCTACGCTGATACCCACGATCCGTCTAGTAGCTGTTTCATTGGCGATCTGGGCGGCTTCGAGGGTTTCACTCTCAAATCCATTGACGGTGTCGATCATGGCTTTGAAAAAGCTACGCTTGTACTCCTCTGGATAATTGCCAAAGGTGCCGCCGATCACGATGAGCTCGATTTTGTCGGTGTCGTGACCAGTCTCGACCAACTGATTGAGCCGCGACTCGATCTGAAGGCGCGGATCAAAGTTCATCATTTTGGCCCGGGCGGCCGCCGGTTCGTCGCTCAAGTAGCTCTTGGGCATGCCTAGCTCTAGCGGGCAAAAAGTGCACAGACCAGGGCAAACATATGGCTTGGTCATGACTGCCATGGCAGTCACACCAGAGAGCGTGCGGATACCACGGGTAGTCAGGAGCTTGAGGATGGAGGGGTCTGAGGTAATTTTGCCCGCATTTACTAGCTCCCGATAGGCGGCCAAGATATCGGAATCACGGGGTACTTTGCCTAGTTTATCCACACAAGATTTTTTGAATGCGTATAATGTATGAGGATTCAACTTGGCTAGATTGGCGAGGAGTAGCTCTTGTATGTCTGACATAGTGACTGGTATCCAAAAAATGTATGACGAGATTGGGACTCATTTTAGCAGAACCAGGCAGAAAACGTATGGCACTAGTTCGAGTAATTGGCCGGTGACGGATAAATACTTGAAAAAACTCGAAGCGGGACAATCGATCCTGGATATTGGGTATGGGAATGGAAAGCTTATCTCTGGCCTGCCAAAAGGAGTGAACTATCTGGGGACGGACTTTTCGCAAACACTGCTCACGGAGGCTAAATCGCTCTACCCGGGCTATGACTTTCGCTTTGGCAACGCGATTGAGCCTGAGCATTGGGAAGGACTGGGGATGTATGAGGCAATATTTTGTGTGGCAGTCCTGCATCATATCCCAGAGCGCTCGCAACAACTATATATATTGAGGCAAGCTAAATCACACTTGAAAGCTGGAGGATTTATTTACCTCACGGTGTGGAACTTGTGGCAAGAAAAATTTGCCCAGTATCAGATAGATGATCATTTTGAAGTACCGTATAACAAAAACTGGAAACGATATTGTGTGGCCTATGATGTACAAACATTAACGGATTTATTGACTGAGGCAGGATTTAATGTAGAAGAAATGTTTTATGCTGGGAAGGACGGTGGGCGAGCCGACATGATCAATGGGCAAAATTTGGTGGCAGTGGCTAGAGGTTAAAATATTTAATAATTTGCTCGGCTGGCCAGAGACCTGTGTAGGTCGGGTGATCGGCTAATTCATCCAGTGCGATCTTGCCCACAAAAAGACGAAGCTTTTGCTCAGTTGTTAGTTTGGCAACTTTGACCTCATTGGCGTAATACATGGCTGGCTTTAAGATGTCGCCCGGGAGACTAGTATCGACAAAGCCAAATTTGTGGCGAGCGGCCCTTTTCCAGGCAAGTTTATCTGACATCCCGGCCTCGCGGAAATAGTCATAGATATCTCGCAAACTACCCCCGATACCGATATGACTGGCGACGTACTCCATAGCGTGTTGGGCGAAACCGTTGTCGTCGTTGGTGTTGTCCTGGCACCAGGACGCTAGCCCTTCTTCGGTCGGGAGATAGCGATGACTACGACGGATCTGATTGTGTTTGCGGTTATAGTAGCGCAGACAATGAACTAGCTCGTGGTGAATACCTCCCTCCATCGAGAAATACTCAAAATGAATTTGGCGACTAACCAAGATACGCTTGGCACTATGCTCAGGTCTAGCATTGAAGCCACCTAGATCAGTCAGGGCAACCTGGACTTCGTGCAAACCAAAATAATCTAACCCAGCTTTGAGCTGTTTGGCGTAGTCTATGGCCGTACCAGTACTCGTTGGCTTTTTGATGCTAGCGATCTCTTTTGCCTGAGCTAAGCTC
This sequence comes from uncultured Pseudomonadales bacterium, assembly GCA_964493295.1. Classification (GTDB taxonomy): domain Bacteria; phylum Patescibacteriota; class Microgenomatia; order UBA1400; family UBA12108; genus CAJAUT01. The sequence continues at coordinate 11,029 of CAZBML010000002.1, forward strand.
TGCTGTGTGTAGTCTACTTCAAAAAAATCGGTGGCAATTCGCGTAATATCTGAGTGGTTTTGATCATTGATTGCATGCCAGAGGTCATACTTTTTGGGGATGGAAAATTTGGGTGTTTGCTCTTCGTCTTGCCAGATATAATGAAAAGTAGGATTGTAGGTTGATGAGGCGAAGAACTTTTCTCGCTCTGCGTCGAGATTGGTGGGAGTGATGAGGGCTAAGAGGTTGGTCATATATTTTTAGGAGCCAAGGCAGGGGATCGAACCCTGGACCTGCGGTTTACGATACCGCTGCTCTACCAACTGAGCTACCTTGGCACTACCTTTACTGGTACTTTCTGATTACCTATTTTACCTTACTCCAGATTTATTTTTGCTACTACCTGCTCTACCTCCTCCATAGAGGCGGCGTAATAGTGAGCATTAGTTGGTTTGGATTGCCAGGCGTATCCATGATTGAACTGGGTAAAGCAAATAACTTGTGCACCGGCTGATCTAGCCGAAGTGACGCCGGGTTGTGAATCTTCTAAAACTAGTGTTCTGCCTGGTTCGACACCCAATTCACGGATGGCAAAGAGATAAGGATCGGGGGCAGGCTTGGGTTTGAGAGTCGGATGATTGTTGACAGAGACTACGATGGCTAGCCTGTCACGATCTGCCAGGCGAGATACGAGCATTTCAATCCACTCGAGAGGCGAACTAGAAACAACACCAACGACAAAACCTGACTTGAGTAAACTATGAGTAAGAGCATCTATCCCTGGAGTTAGCTGGATTTGACCATATATTTGGGTGGCAATTGAAACATTCAAGCGATAAAAACTTTCATAGTCCCCTGCCCAGCCAGCTTCA
>CAZBML010000002.1:11889-25527 GCA_964493295.1 uncultured Pseudomonadales bacterium
CAACAAATTGATGAAAAATACCCTTGATCGAGGTACCACCTTTAATTGTTACTTTGGCAAATAACTCTGGACCAAAGTGATTCTTGAGGAGATCATCGTAACCGAGTCTGTCCCACTCTGTCTCGGTATCTGCGAGGACTCCATCCATGTCAAAAAGAAAGGCTTTTTTCATAACCAAATTTTACCATGCTATACTCTAGATAATATGAATAACTCTAGGCTAGATAGAGTCCGCAGTCGCAAGGCAGGCAAGCAAGGCATTACGTATTTGATAATTGCGATCCTGCTCATTGTCGTGACGCTGATCTGGGGATTGCCAGCAATTGCACGTCTCACTAGGTTGTTTACCAAATCTGATACTCCCGCCATAGTGATAGATGAACAGCGCCCAACACCTCCAATTTTTTCTGATATACCAGAGGCTACCTTTAGTTCCCAGGTGAGGATCGCGGGATTTGCCCAGCCAGGACTAGACGTGATTTTGTTTATCAACGGGGCCGAATACGAGAGCAAACTGATAGCAGAGAGTGGGACGTTTGTATTTGATAAAGTAACCCTGAGCGAAGGCGAGAATACGGCATATGCCTATACCTCTACCTCCCATGACCTGCGCAGTGAACAATCCAAGTCATATAAAATAACTGTCGATGCTACCAAGCCGAGCGTAACACTAGATACACCAAAAGAAGGAGAAGTGTTTAGAGGTCAGAGCCAGCGGATCACGACCTTTGCTGGGAGTGTGAGTGAGCTGGGATCAAAGGTATATATCGGTGAGCGGATGGTAATTGTAGGGAGCGACGGCAAGTTTAGTCTCCCCTACCAGCTAGTAGAGGGTGAACAGGAACTGCAGATCAGAGCTATTGATAAAGCCGGTAACGAGGGTTTGAGTTCGATCAAACTGAAGTGGGAACCGTAAAGTCCTCTTGTGGACATTAGGTAGATGTTAGTTGCTAGATTCTAGCCTGGAACCGGATTCAATAAGCATTACCCAAAGGAGCGCAAAGGGATAAAACATCACGTTGTTGAAGAGCGAGGCGATGAAGAAAAAGATCAGCAGGGGTTTGTGAGTAGATTTTTGAAAGATCAAATACATAAATATCCCCCACCCTGCTAGACCCATGACTCCGGTCGTCGCGAGCAAGTATAGATAACTGTTGTTAGGGCCAGAGGCGTGGATAGGACGACTGGAGCTAGGAGAGTCGAGGACGAGTGTGTTGAGACCGCGCCCGATGAGCAGATCCCATTGATATTTTTGGATATACGCCAGGTCGTTATCAAAACGTGATGTGATGCTATAGGTACGCAGGAGATTGGTACCCTCGCCAAACTTTTGTGGGAGAGCGAGAATAGATACTAGAAGTAAAATACTAGAGGCGAGGATAATTTTTTTGTTCCTTAGAGAAAAAACTCCGGTGAGAAAGAGCGATAGCCAGACCGAACGTGAGTAAGTGAGGAGAATTGCGAGCAAGAAGATAGGAGGTAGGAAATAGGAGATAGATGAAACAGAAAGTAGTGTAAGTGCGAGTGTGACGGCGGTAAAGGTGGGGTCAAAATGTGGGAGAGTCAAGCGATTTAAGTGGTCGTCCCAGCCCAGGTACTGGAAAACGCGCATGTCGGGGAGGAGATAGTATTGCAGTAAACCGATAAGGAGTGCGATGGATCCCGAGATGAGAAAATACCTTTGATTGATGAGGTAGGATTTATGATTTGTGACTTTGTAGAGGGCGAGGTAGGCGAGGAGACGGAGAGTATATAAACTAGGAATCAGGAGAGAGGAAAGAGGATAAAGAAATAGTGCATAAAGCCAACCGATCGCGAGACCGGCGAGAAAAGTTTTTAGCGATGGAGGAATTACAAGGTTCCGTACCTTGTAATTCTGGACAAGATACGGAACCTGAAGCGCAAGGATCGTGATAACTAAGATATCGTGGAGGTAGATTGGGACACCAAAATACTCGAAGCGCAGGAGCTGGCCAAATCCGAGGGAGAGGATGAGGGCGATGAGAAGCCAATAAATTATTTTTTGTGCCATAGCAAATACAACTTTGTCCAGGTGAGATACGAATGAAAGCTCATCATAATGGCCATAATGGTGCCTGGGACGCCGTCGAGGAAACCTAGTTTGAAGAGATAGTTCCACTTGAATTTGGCGATGGGGTAGAGCGCGATTTTAAACAAACTGCTTCTGATCCCCAGCGAATGGCGATACTCGGCTTCGAGCGTGGAGTAGCGATTGATTTTGTCGAGAAAAGCTGAGATGGTCGGGTGCGAGCGATGCAAAAGCGGGTTTTGCAACTGCCCTACCCTACCATGGCCTTGCCAGACCTCGTGCACGGGACGGACCCAGTGACCAAAATCTTTGCGTGCGAGCCGAACTAAGCGAGTATGACCTGGCTCGCCATGTCGTAGTTCGCGACCGAGGAAAGTGTCGAGGCGAGGGATAGAGTAAGCAGAATAGATGCTAGGCTCTAGATTCAAGATGCTAGCAATCTCTGCTTCGAGCTCGGGTGAGAGCGTTTCGTCGGCGTCCAGGAACAAGACCCAGTCCCCGCCTGCATCAGCTGTGCTGGAAGCACTGCGGGCAGGGGTCTTGGCTTTGGCTAGCTCGCCGTTGCGGGCGGCGGAAAAGTCGGTGATACCAGGAGTATTGAGAGTGATGATGGTGAGAGATTTATGTACCATAGTTTGATTATATCCTTTAGGGTCTGACCTTCCCTTCGGGTTGGGCTCGTCCTGCAAGGTCAGACCCTAGATCGCAATAGCCACAGGGGATACATGATTAGATCGTAGAGATAGGCGGTCGGATAGACCAGCTTGAATAAATGCTTATTCACAAATTTGAAGTGCGAGATCCACTGATATTTGGTGCGCAAAGTGAGGCTCGAACCAGTCGATCCAACGTGCCCTGCAACTACGTCGGGATTGATGTGGATGGTGTAGCCGGCAGAAGTGGCGCGCAGGCAAAAATCGAGATCTTCAAAATATAGGAAAAAGCGCTCGTCAAACAAGCCAATTTTGTCTATTAGCTCGCGAGAGATGAGCATGGCGGCACCTGCGACGTGAGCGACAGATTGGATAGTTTTGGGCTTGTTCTCCCAATTTTTGTGCCGGACCATACCAGTCCATTTGTTGTATTTGCCACCCCAATCGTAGCCACCCCCATGATGAAGTACGGGCGAGACAATACCGGCTGTCGAGAATTTGGCATATGTCAGCAGGAGCTGAGCAAAGGAACCGAAGGTGATAGTTACGTCGTTGTTCATTAGGAAATAATGGGTAATGCTTTTGTCTTTTGAGGCGAGGGTTATACCTTGGTTGACGCTAGCGGCAAACCCCAGGTTGGTCGGATTGTTGATGAGTTTGGTGCCGGGAATAATTTTGGTGAGCTCTAGGATATTTTCTGGGGTATTATTGATGAGAACGACCTGATGATCAGCGATTTTATTTTTCAGTTCTTTGAGACATGCTTTGGTGGTTTCGACTTTGCCGTAGTGGAGGATGATGACTGCTAGCTTCATGTTTCTTTTTCCAGTAGCGCGATGGGTTGGAGTGAGGTGCCGGCGATACCCTGCATCTCACCGTAGATCCCAGTCATACCAGAGAGGAGCATATCGACCTGCATATTGCGCTGTTTGTAACTCCTACTGGCGCTCGCCTCTTCTTTAGCGATTTGTGCTTTCATTTCGAGGTAGATACCTACGATCCGCTCGACGTTTTGGTTGAAAGTCGAGCTCGTGACATAGTCGTAGAGGGACTCGGCGGTCGTCTGCTTGTGGGCGGCCACGACGCGCTCCCTGGCCACGTCGATCAAATTTTTGCGAAGGAGTGCTGAGAGCGGCGCAATAGCCTCGGGTGTGAGCACCCAGACACCACCCACGTTGCCAATATTCTCAGAGATATGGCTAGGCATGGCCTGGGTGACGATGGTGGCTACTTGCGATCCGTCGCGGCGGAGATCCTCTTTGAGTTTGGAAACCCAGCCGTCGGACCAAGCTTTGGTGCGCTTACTTTCCCAGAGAATTTTGCCACAGATTGTTCCCTTTTCGGTTTTGACGATTTGGCGGATATCGGCTCCGTTTTCGCCTTTTTTGACCTCGCCGATCTCGTCGTAGGGGTAGAGCTTGCGCAGTGTCGACTCGAGGTCTAGCTCCTGTACCTCGCCCTGGAGCTGTTGGGAGGCCTGGCTACCCTTGCGCTGGGCCTCTTCTAGTGCTTTTTGCATGTCGGAGAGCTTTTTCTCCATTTCTAGCGTTTTGTATTTTTCTTTTTCGAGCACGGCCTTTTCGGCGTCGGCTTTGATACGGCTTCGCTCCTCGTCTAGCTGTCTTTGTTTCTCTAGTTCAAACTTTTCCCTAGCCTCTTCGATCTCGCGCTTTTCTTTACGCAAGCGGAGCTCGAGCTCCATGGACTCTTTGGCTTTACTTTGGAGTTCTTTGATTTGGGCTTCTTTGTCCGCGAGCTCTTTGCCTGCGTCCTCTTTGGCTTTGGCGGAGAGTTCTTTTTCCAGTTTGGCGCGCAGTTCGACCTCGATCTCGTGGGTCAAGAGATCGTCAGGGCTAAACTGGTGGCCACAGGAGGGACAGGTAACGGTACTACTCATATGAGTATATTGTATCAGCTGTTTACTTTCTTCTCCCACACCTTGAGATCCTGGTCGATCTTGACCATGCGCAGAGCGGCTTTGACTAGCTTGGCGCGGCGCGTGTAGTCGTATGGCTTGAGAGTGTGCCAGACTTTTTCGATATCGAGGAGAGCATTGTCGTAACGATTACGTCCCCTTTGCAAGAGCTTTTTAACCCCGATATTCAATTTCTTGGCCATGGATTTAATCTAGTTTTTTAGTAATTTTGTAGATGACACCGGCAAAGTCGTCGGAGACCAAGATCGATTTATCCGGCATGACAAGGAGATCGACCGGGCGCCCCTTGGCTTTGCCATCCTGTCCCAACCAACCATCGATAAAAACCTGGTAATTGGAGGCGCGGCCATTGTCGATATCGACGCTCATCACGCGGTAACCGATGGGAGTTTTCCTGTTCCAGGATCCGTGCTCAGCAATCAGGATGCGACCATCCACAAACTTCATCCCGAGGGCGGCGGCGTGAGGAGAGAGTTTGAGGGCCGGCGGTGCATAGTCATCACAATTTTTGCCGGTGCCAAATTTGGGGTCAAGGACACTACCCTCGTGGCAGTAGGGGAAGCCAAAATTCTCGCCAAGATCGCGGAGCTGGTTGAGCTCGTCACGCGGGACGTCGTCCCCCATTTCGTCACGCCCGTTTTCGGTAAACCAGAGGGAGAGATCCTCGGGGTTCCAATCAAATCCGACAGTATTGCGCACCCCGCGAGCGATAACTTCAAACCCAGTTCCGTCTAGATTGAGACGGGCGATAGAGCCGTAGGGATCTGCGTTTTCACAATTGTTGCAGGGGGCGCCAATGCCCAGGTAGAGTTTGCCGTCAGGACCAAGGGCCATATAGCGCCAGCCGTGGTGGCCCTCTTTGGGGAGCTGATCATAGACGACACTCGGCTTGGGTTTGTCGCGAAAAGTCTCGTCGATATTTTCAAATTTGATAATACGGTTGATCTCGGCGACGTAGAGTGTATGGTCTGTGTAGACGACGCCGTTGGGGTGGTTGAGACCGCTCGCTACCACGTAGCGTTTGTCGGCTAGACCGTCTTTGTCGTTATCGACGAGGGCATAGACAACTCTCTGGGCACGAGTCCCGACATAGACAACACCGTTCCCGAGCGCAAGAGAGCGGGCGCCCTGCACGTCTTTGGCATAATAGGAAATGTCGTAACCTGGAGGGAGATGAAGGTAACTGAGCGAGTCATCGGACACTGGTTGAGGGACGAGATCAGTCGGCGATTCGTCTACGGGAGTAGACTGGGGGAAATTTTGCGCACTCTGGAGCAAGTAACCATAGCGAGAGTAAACCCAGGTACCGAACCCAAGTAAGACTAAAATGATCAGGAGTTTCTTCACATGGACATGATAGCAGATGTGAGGTTATTTTGTTTTGCGCTTTTTGGGTTTAGCCATTGGTAATGCTTGAGCGGTCAAATTGATCAGCTCTGTGAAAGCCTCTTTGTTTTCGATGATATCTCCGCCAATCAGCATGGCCGGCTTGGCACCGGGGTACGGCAACCCCTCCTGGTAGTTGCTACCAAGAAAAGCTTTGCCGGGATCCGTGATTTTGACAAATACCTGGTCGTCACAAATGAGGGCTACCACGCGCTCGTCACAGTAGAGGGCGTACTCTCCAAACATCTTGCGGGTTCGAATGCGATTGCCGAGACTAGTCAATTGGTCTGAGAGGTAGATGATGGTGTCGGCGGAGGTGGACATTATTTGATCCTCTTTTTGATCTTAGTACCACGAAGTTTTTTAATATTGGTTTCGATAGGCAATCGTTCTGGCATCGTGCCGCCTAGTTCCTTGATGGTTTGGCGCACTTTCTTACCCACCTCGTAATGGGTACGTGAAGCGCGATCCTGACCGACAATCTTTTCTCTTTTTAGCTTGGCATCGGTCTGGGTAATACGAAAAAGATTGGCGGCGAGCTCTATGGCACCAGCGTGGTCGAGTAATTCCCCTTTCTTAATATTCTTTTTCTCCTCCACCTGGGATAAATGCATGTTGTACAGACCGAGATAACCCGCATCGTTAAATGAGCCAAAATTAGTAACGCCCGAGGATTTGGCGGAACTAAAAAGTGAGATGTTGTGTGCACTGACCTCGCCACGCAGGTACAACCTCTTTTCGTTATCATCCATTTGACCAATTAGTTCCTGTCTCCGTGTTTGGATGGCAAAATAAGTCTGGGCTTCGGCAATCTCGGACTTGCGAGGGTCTCCGTTTTGAGCAATTAGATAACAGGCATATCTATCAAGTTCCCAATTTTTAACTTCGCGTATGGTACTTGATCCGATTTGGACCATTTTCGTGGCGTCGCGAAAATGGTTTTGGATTGATTCACCGCTATTTTGACATGACGACATAGCTTTAGAAATCACTGTTATTGAGTTTTCCCATCTAAGATATCCAAGAACTGGCATAAGCTCGCGTGCTTCCCAGTACTCCACGCCGTTGTCATCGAGCTTTTTAATATCTTCAAAGGATTTGTTGAGTGAAAGGAGGCTGAGTTGTGGCGTCATAGTTCAAATATATACCCAAACTATAACCGAAGTCAAATGGTATCTATTTTACTTTTTGCTCATGTATTTGCGAGCGGCTTTGACGGCGATACTGCCACCTGGCACTAGCATCCCGGCGGCGTCTGCGCCGATATCAAAGAGGAAGTCTTGGTCCAGCGCCTTGCCCAGATACTCGGTGAAGACACGGGAGCCTGAAGAGATGGCACCGGTCACCCCGTCGAGCTCCAAGATCCCCTCTTTACCCTTGGGGATCCAGTTGTATTTGAAGGCGTAGATGGGGCGGTAGTAAAGCTCAATAGTGGCGACCTCGACGTGCTCCTCGAGAATTTTGTCTGCCTGGATACCTTTGATCATTTTGGAGAGCGAGTCGCGCATGATCGCAGAGACCCGGGCACTTGGGGGCACGACGAGCGAGTCTTTGGGGATCGATTTTTCGATCCTACCCTCAACTACGGCGTAGGAATAGTTGGTGTAGCCACCTAGCTTGGGATCGGCTTTGGTGGTCAATCCGTCGACATAGACCTCGTCAATCTCGTCTTGGACACAGTGTTCGGTGACGGGGATATGAATATGACCGCTAGTTTCTGGATAATCGGTTTCGTGCAGGGTGACAGTTTTTACCTCTTTGCCACCGGTTGGTACCTGGTAGCTGGTGTTGCGATCATAGACATAGCGTGCTTTGGCCACTACGTGCCAGAAAGGAACGTAGCGATGCTCGGAGTAGGTGAGCTCATAGTCCTCGTCTTTGGGGCGAGAGAAAAGGCCCGCGACCTGCGAAATGGCGCCAAAGGCATTGAGTTTTTTGTCCCAGGCCATCTGCTTGGCTTCCTCGGCCGAGATTTGGTCTTTGAGGACGAGGATGCGTTCGGTCGCCACGTCGATTTTCATAGGTAAATTATAGCAAGCCCGGGAGCTTTTCCCGTAACTTGGCGAGCTTGGGGTTGATCACTACCTGGCAGTATCGACTATCTGGATTGCGCTCAAAATAGCGGTGGTGGTCGGCCTCCGCAGGGTAAAAATCTGCCAGCGGCACAATTTGTGTGACGATCGGACCGTTCCAGAGTTTTTGATGGGTGAGTTTGGCAAGGTATTTTTTGATGAGATTTTTTTGCTCTACACCTGTATAGAGCACGATGGAGCGGTACTGGCTACCAATATCGGCACCCTGGCGATTGTAGGTGGTGGGATCGTGAATGGTAAAGAAGACTGCGAGCAGATCCTCGAGTGAGATGATCTCAGGGTCATATTTGAGCTGTACCACCTCGGCGTGGCCAGTAGTACCAGAACAGACCTGGTCGTATGTAGGGTTCTTTTTGGCCCCGCCGGCGTAGCCCGAGATTACCGATCTCACCCCTCGAAGCCGAGTAAAGGCCGCCTCGCTACACCAAAAGCACCCGGCCCCAAAGGCGATCGTATCGGTTTGCCCCTCTGCCCGCTCCACCTTTTCTATTCGTTTGACCATGAGGACATTGTAGCAGGCAAACCAATTTATTTATGACTAGGTTATGCAGGTCTAGACAAGCAAAATTATTCCGAGCGTGGTGAGGAGAGCACCAATCACTTTAAGTAGTTTGTGGTCGTGTTCATTAAACAACATAATCCCCACAACTACCGCTAGAGAAGTCACCCCCTGGAACACACTATTGACCTGGCTGGCAGACGCTAGCTGGTAGGCACGGACGAGGCAGTACATGGTGAGGATATTGAAAGCGGAGGCAAAAAGCGTGGATTTGAGGATTGGTTTAACGGTCAAGTGGATGCGAGAGAGCGAATTTTTCATTATGGCCGGGATAAGGACTGCGGCGGGGAGGGAAAAAGCCGTGTTGACGATCGCGATAGAGGCTGTACTAGAAGCTGATTTCATCAGGACCGTTGAGAGAGAGTTGATCAGGACAAAGCCGAGGGCGTACCAGATACCCTTGGTACCCCTGACATGCTTCATCCCTACGACTACCAAACACCCAGTGAAGATAGTCATGATCCCTACGTATTGGAGCATAGAGAGGCGCTCGCCTAGGAAAATAAATGCAAAAATGGGCAGTGAGATCACGCGAAAGCGACTAATGATACTAGAAACCGAGAGCTCGGTGACGGCGTGCATTTTCATGTAGAGGTAGACACCGACTAGCTCGGAGAGACCTAGGAGAACTAGGGTGAGAATATTTTGTGGAGTTGCCACCAAGTAATAGCCAAACGGAATAAGGAGAGCGAAAAAGATACAGCGAATTATTTCAAAGAGCCAAGCATAAACAGTACTATCGTGGCCGGCTTTGAGAGTACCACGGTTGAAGGAGTTAAACGCGACTGATGAGACACCAGCGATGATGGTAAATAGTAACCAATTCTCTTGCACTGGTTAATTGTAAACTATGTACTCGACTGTATGGTCGGACACTGAAGGCTACAAGGAGACTCCCTGAAGGTCAGACACTAGTATTTTCCGGTGCCAGGCAGAGCAGATGGTGGGCGTCGATCTTTTGGCAATGGATTGAAGATTTGGGGATTGAGGCGTAGCGGTTGAGGCATAACTTGACGTATTTAACGTATTTAGCAAATGAATCTCCCTCGAAGTAGAGAGTAACAAAGGACATATCATTCTTGCGCTCAACTGACTCGACCCGGATAAAGTTGGGCTTGTCTGTCCCCTGCTGTCCGCGATTAAAGTAGCTACTATATAGGCGGAAGTGGTAGAGTCGGATAAAGCTATTGGTCCAGTCAATGAGCAGATCAAAGTCCAGGGCGAGCGCGATGGGGGTGAGAATCTTGACAGGGAGTAAGTACAGACGATTAATCGCGCGGCGCAGCCATTCCTGCCGCTCCATGCGCCAGTAAAGGATGAGGAGCATACGAAAGTCATCCTTGGAGATCTCGGCCCCTGGCTTTTTGTGCTTTTTGTACATGTACTCCCAGAACAGATCCTCGGCGATTGGTTTGAGATAGTAGAGAGAGGCTAGGAGGACAGCAAAGGCGATTACTACCATATGTCTGTCATGACTTAATTCTATACTAGAGGGTTGCGAACATAATTGAAACAGTAGTTTTCTTAATTAATTTAGATGCCAACACCTAATAAGTATATTGAGATTAGCAACTGTGAAGCATCATATAAATCTCCATAAAATCCTTCTGGGTAGCGAGGATCATATTGCCCTGCAGTACCATCAGCTATCTTTCTTCCGCTAGTTAAAAACCAATGCTCTAGATTTACTCGACCGATACTACTAAGATCACTACACCGTGCTGAGTACAGTGTTGCTACTAAAGGATCTTTGAGCGCGGTATAACACCAGATTTTACATCGACCATTTCCTGGCCCTATAATACCTGATCGTGACCTGATTACTTTCCAGTCAATTTCTTTCATGTTTTGGTGATTATACAAGAAAAATTTTCAGAGTCCAGAGTAATCTTGATTTTTTAATGATAAATAAGCTCCCTGGTTACTAGTAAACTATTGCACCACTTGCAGATGATGTTTATTGAATGTTAACCCCATAATGTCGCACTTTTTATGTTAGATAACATTATTGAGTTAAAGGGAATTTTTAGTTGATTTTCCCCTCAAGACCTCGCCTGGAAAGTTATCTTCGGAAGAAAAGGATTTGCCTCGGTGAATGCGGTGGAGTGTCCGTAAGTGCGAGATAGAACCGTCCAAAGAATTGGTGGTGTTAGGCATTCCGCGATATTGTTGGTAAGTAAAGAGATGAGGAAGATTGCGTCGTAAACTGTTATAGCAACTTCGTAAGTGTTCGTGGGTGTAACTCCACCCGCCACCTGGGTGATAAGTCCGCTCCTTAAGTAGTTCTCCATACTTGGAATGCCAATAATCTAGTAGTTCGGTAAAGACAGGTTCGTTAACTTTAGTGAGTGTGGAAGCCACTCGTTTAAGGGCTTGGTGGGACTCAAACTTGGGTCGTTTGGTTAGGTACTTGGTCACGGTCTGGAGTTGATGAAACTGGCAGTGTTGGACGGGAGCATAGTACTCTAATGCCCGAATCGTTCCGGGTCTGCCATCAATAGTGATTCCCTTCACCTCCCAACCTGCTTGCACCAGAGTATCCACCCCTCTTGTATAAGAGAGGATAGTCTCATACTCAATGTTGTACCAAAGGAGGTTTTGTTGCAGTTCTGGAACTCGAAAAACAATCGTTCCGTCACCGCGTTTGCGATAGTAGGCATCAATCACCAGAAACACTGGGTGGGGTGGGATCAGCTCGTACGGAAACCGCGTCTCGGGACATCTCTGCCGAAAGTATTTTTGGATGGTTTTGTGGTCTAGATCGTATCGTTCGGATAGCTGTTCTAGTGTTTGCTTTCCCCACACATATTCATTCCACAATCGCTGCACAAAGTCGCGACGGCGAGCGCGTTTGGATAGTTGAAATACTTTGCCACACACCATGCATTTGTACCGCTGTCTGTCACTTTGGAAACCACACCTAACTACTCGCTTACTGCCACAACCAACACACTTCTTTTAAACATAACAACCTCCTAAAAACACGAATTATACTCGAAAAGTATCAACTAATTTTTCCCTTTAAGCCACATTATTAGGTTATGTGCTCACGTCTGGGGTAATTTGATACACATCCTATAGTAGCCTCATGATCACCACAGCTTGCTATTATTGAGGTGGCAGCTGTAAGGGACAGAGCATTTGCGGACCTGGTGCGCGTCTGCGTGGTGGATCTTGATTACCTTACAGGGTCTCTCCTTGTAAGATACCCGTGGGGTAGATTCAGGATGTTTTAGGTAGAGCGTGTAGTCAGATTTGGTGAGGAGGCGAGTCATGGTATTTTGATCTTTAGCGCTTGGTTGGCTAAAAATTGTCGCTCTTCTGGCGTGAGTTCGCTGCGTGGTTTACTGCCAATTTATTTATTTGTTGTTCAATTCTTTGTGCTACTGCATCAGCCAACTCAGCGGCTTTCTCAGTTTGTATATTAGCCATGTCGGCAGCCTCTTGCTTAAAATGTAAATTGATTATTCCCTGCTCGATCGCTGCTCCCGATTTTCTTGCCATGGTACACATTATACTGCACAATGACTACCTGGTACTTTACAGGGTCTCTCCTTGTAAGATACTAGAAGGATGATATATCAGGGTTGGAATTCATGCTTTTACCACTCGAACATATCTACAATGTTCTCTATAGCATTCTTAATACGCTCAATAATTCCTTTGCGTTCGAGTATTCGTGGTTGGACTGGTAGCATATCAGCAATGTCTTGTTCGTGGGGCATTTTTTGAGAGTATAGGTACTCACCAATTAAGTGTTCTATTTTGTCTGTGGGAATATTTTCTTTGTCCGCCAATTTCTTAAGAACTGATGAGCGTTCACTAGCCCAAAATTCAGTGAATGCTTTCTCCACGTTACCAGCCTTATCGACCTTGGGGAGGTTTTCTTCAATGAACTTCTTGATTAGATCTTTTTTCTTGCGAAGCTGTACATCACGATCAAAGATGTGGAGAATCTCAGCTTCCTTCTTATGACGCAATTCATCTGAGCTGATATTCTTGAGACCTGCGATGAGAAGGATAATATAGTCAAAATTGATGATGTCTCTAACAGTTAACTCCAACTCAAAATCTATTTGATCAAGGATAGACTCTTTCTCGCTCGTATTTTTCTTACGATCCTCATAGATGTCGAGATATTTACTTTGATAGTCGTAGAACTCTTGTTCATTAATGCCAAGATTGCTGAAAGAAAACTCGGCGAATGTTTCAAGAGATGATTTGAGCCTGAGCAAATCACGGAACGTCTTAACAAACACTGCCCTCTGTTCCTCTCCCCTAAGAGCGTCAACGGATTCGATTGTTGGGACTTGAGCGCGGAGTTCAGAGAGTTTAACCTCGAAGTCGTGCTTTTGTTCTTCAAATGGTTTTTTGAAAACTACTTCTTTCGCATTTTCATCACCAAACAAACTGAGCGCATCATCAGTAGCTACTTTGAGATTGCGGAAGGAGATAATATTCCCGTGAGGCTTGTCCGAATTTAAGAGTCTGTTCGTACGGGAGTATGCCTGGATAAGTCCGTGGTAGCGGAGGTTTTTGTCGACGTAGAGTGTATTTAGTCTCGGACTATCAAAGCCAGTGAGAAACATGTTGACCACAAGCACTAAGTCTACCTGCTTATCTTTAATCCTTTGCTGTAGGTTACGATAATAATCGTAGAAACGATCGGTTGAAAAGTTGGTATTGTAGGTTTGGTTATAATCCTTAATACAGTTTTCCAGGAAATCTCTAGAGTGAATATTCCCCACTGTACCTTCTCCGGCAAAGACATCGACGTCGAGCATATCACCACTCTCGTCTTCGTTGGCTTGGTAGGTGAAGATGGTGGCTATGGTTAAGTTTTCTGGTTTCTTAGTTTTGAATAAGATGTAGTATTTTTTGAGTACTTCAACACTAGAGACGGCAAAAATAGCATTAAATTTTCCAGATTTGTATCGTGTTTTGAGGAACAAAGAGCAAGT
>CAZBML010000003.1:0-21246 GCA_964493295.1 uncultured Pseudomonadales bacterium
ATGAGGACGTTGGGACTGTCTTTAAAAATGATGGCTACCTCGGTGGCAGTACGAGCTAAATATTTACCGCCCCGCACATAGATAGGGACATGGCGAAAACGATCATTGTCGATCTCGGCGGTAAAGGAAAAATAGGTTTCGGTATCGGAGTTTTTGGCAATATCTTTTTCTTTGTGATAACCATCGTACTGGCCGATCACGAGGGAGTCGGGATTGGGTTTGAGACTACGCAAGAGCTTGACGCGCTCCTTGGTGATTGCGAGGTTGTCCATCGAAGTTGGCTTGTCCATGGTGGCGAGGGCAATCATTTGGAGTAAGTGATTTTGACCTACGTCTTTGATGGCGCCATTTGTGTCGTAGTAACTCCCCCGGTTGCCAATCCCAAAGTCTTCGGCGGCAGTGACTTGGATCTGATCGATATGTTGACTAGTCATGAGTGGCTCGAGGATGCCGTTGCCAAAGCGGAAAGTCAGGATGTTTTGCAGGGTTTCTTTGCCGAGATAATGATCTAGGCGAAAGATCTGATCTTCGCCAAAGTATTTGGTGAGCAGATTGTTGAGCTCGAGGGAGGAGTCGCGATCGGTGCCGATTGGCTTTTCGATGAGTAATCGTGTCCACCCACCATTTTGGTCGGCGAGACCAGTAGATTTGAGATTGGTAAAAATAGTGCCATACAAAGAAGGGAAAGTGGCCAAGTAAAACATGCGATTGCGAGTTTTTTGGGTGGAAAGGAGATGTTTGAGCTCGGTATAGCTAGCGTGATCGGTAAGGTCGGCAGAGAGATAGGTGAGGTGAGTAAACAATTGCTGTTCGATAGCTGGATCAATCGAGTGGGTATGGTGGCGGTTTGGCTGGCGTAAGACTTGGCTGACAAAGGATCTAAACTGTGGTTGGTCGTAGCTAGTCCTGCCCACACCAATTATTTGAAAATCCGGCGGTAAAAACTGGCCAGCGACCAGATCGTAGAGAGTAGGGATGAGTTTGATTTGCGCCAAGTTGCTGGTGATGCCAAAAATCGTGAGGGTAAAGCTGTCCATGATGGTAGTTTAGCAGATAAAATTGTGTATAATGTGGGGAGATCTATGTATGAAAAGCTTGAGCGCAAGGGTAGCTGGCTATATATTTTTCTTTTTGTAGGATTTGCAAACTTGTTTTTGTTCCACTCGTTTGGGGCGGTGGCGGCGGCATTGATCATGCTAGGGATTTGTACCCTAGCTATTGGGATGTTTCTAAATAGTAGCAATAGTGTATTTGCCCGACTCTATCTTGCGACGACGACTCTACTGTCTCTGGCTCTCCAATTTGTGAGTAGCCCAGAAAAGTATGTCCTAATTGGGCTCTCATTTGTCTCTGTCACGATAGTTGCAGGCTACAGCCTGCTAAACTCGCGGTGGGTGTCGGGCATTTTGGAACTGTTTTTGTCGCCAATTATGATGGGACTGTCGTATTTGACTGGAGGGATCAGGTTTTTGTTTGAGCTAATGAGTGGCAATTTTTATGGTGTATTTGGGATCTCCAATAAAGACAGTGGAAGCCTGGCATGGTTCAAATCTATTTTGATCGGAGTGGCACTGGGGATCCCGCTGGTTTTATGGCTGACATCAACCCTGTCGCAAGCGGATCCAATTTTTGCTAGCTACACCAAGGGGATATTTACCCAGGACTTTTGGAACAATTGGCTCCCAAGGACGATATTTTCTTTGTTTATTTTGGGGGCGACGGTTCCGTCTATGTTCATGAGCGTGGGGAAATATGTATCGCCACTTGCATACTTGCGCAAAGTCAGCTGGAGCAGAGAAGTGGTCGTGGTGACTGCTATGGTGGTGGCTGTGCTCTTGGCTTTTTTGGTAATCCAGTGGCCGTATGTGTTTGTGACAGTCGCCAAAGAAACTGATCTCTCACGTTTTGGAGTCGCAACATACTCTGAGTATGTACAGCGAGGATTTTGGGATCTCTTGAAAGTCGCCGGAATGGTGTTTGCAGTAGCCTGGGCAGGACTCTTGTTTGGCAAAAATAGTCGGGGGATGGTACGGAGCATATATTTTGGGCTAGAAGCCGTGCTCGGGGTAGAGTTTGTGATATTTATTGCTTCGATTTTCCGCCGAGTATGGCTATACCAAAGCTATCATGGTTTGTCGCTCGCTAGGCTATATGGACTGGTGATACTTATCTGGATCATGGGGATGGCGGTGACGATGATGATGCGTTACCTATATCCAAAAATAGCCTGGGTTCGCGTAGAAATGGCGTGGATCATGGTGGTGATCTTGGGGACAATTGGGATCAACTTGGAAAAGATGGTGGTTAAACATCCGCCTACCGTCAACGGCCGCGTAGATTATGTTTATCTCTCTAGACTGCCAGGGGATGGATACGAAGGCTGGGTAAAAGCGTATGAGTGGGCGAAGCAAACACAACTGGCTGTTGGTGCACAGTCTGGGACTATATCGCGAGATAGTCGGAGGGATATATATTATGCTTGGTATGTGTCGGTAAAACTGGTTGATAACTACAATAACCTGATAAGGAGATATGGGAGCGAGGACGACGTAAAAGATTACTATCGCAGTGTGATCGAAGCCAAACGTGACAAGCTCGGGGATAATATGCTGTCTGATCGTGAGAAAGAGCAAATGAGGGAAACGATAGATAAAGTGCAAAATGCCTTGAATGATAAAAACTGGGCGAAGAATGTATCTATCGGCGCTGGGTTTAATCAGATGATGTTTGGTCGAGGGACTATCCAGTTTGGGTCCGAGATGGATACTTCGCTCTATAGCATTAGTATTGCTCCAACTAAGGGCCGTTTGTCGCCGTATGACCGATTAGTGTCGTGGAGGGGGGCTGAGGCACAGACCTATCAGAAGATGAAGAGAGACATCGGGACCGAAGGATTTTTGGAACTCCAGAGGCAAAATATCGCGGTAACGAAGCTGATTCTGTCACAGCCAAAGGCACAGCGCGAGTTTGATGTGGATATCTCGTTTGATAGTCCGTTTATGCGATAAAAAGTTTTGTGAATTGATAATTTAATTAAAAATCGTTTTCTTCTTTGGTTTGTCGAATTGGGCGACTGTGTCTAGTTTCTCCAGGTGCTGTAGGAAGACCCACAGTCGATTTACTCCCAGCCTTTTCTTTTATGCGTACAGACGAGTTGTAGTGGAGAATAACTTGAAAAAGAGCTTTTCTGTGTTCTATTCCATATATGTTAACAAGATAGTTCAGTATTCTTAATAAGTAATTTTCAGAATCTTTAATCGGAAAGTGAAATGTTTCAAAAATTTTGTCTTCAACTTCAGTAGTGAGTAGCTCGGCCATGCTCAATATCATATCATGATGGTAGAATGGCCAGATGAGTATCAGAGTAACGGATCTTAGTTTTAGCTACGGAGAGAAACCCTTATTGGTCGAGGCCAATTTTCGCATTGAAGATGGGCAAAAAGTGGGACTGGTGGGGGAGAATGGAACGGGTAAATCTACTTTGCTCAAATTGTTTCGTGGTGAGGAGTACCCGGATGAAGGCACCATGGATATTACTGGAACCATGGAACTGGTCCCGCAAGAGGTCAAGCGCGATCCAATCTTAGACCAAGCAGAGAGTGTGATGGCGTATATCAATCCAGACGACGAGATCCCTGAGCACAAAATCCGCAAACTGCTTGCAGGACTTGGGGTAGGGGAGGTTGATTTAAACTCTAAACCACAGGGTTATAGTGGGGGAGTCAAGACCAAGTTTGCTTTAACAAGGGCGCTACTCAAAGAGCCAGATATACTCCTGTTGGATGAGCCCACGAACTTTATGGATATAGAAGGGAAAAAGTGGGTGATGGGATTGCTTGCCCAGTACCCCAAAACTCTGATCCTGATTTCGCATGATCTCTCGCTCATGGATAAAGCAATCGACCGGGTGATCTATGTGAACAAACATACCCACAAAATAGAGGAGTACAAGGGCAACTACACCAAGTATCTGCAACTACAAAAACAAGCGGCCGATGTCTTTAGGAAACAAGTGGTCGGCCAACAAAGGCAGATCGCCAAGCTAGAGCACGCAATCAAAGTGATTGGCGTTGATGCCCGTATCGTGATGCAGAGGAGGATAGCGCGTCTCAAAGAAGTACTGCCAGAACTGCCGCCGGAGGTGCGCAGTATCAAGATCCAACTGCCAGAGCCCGCGCGGAGCGGCGATATCCTGGTGACTGCCCGGTCGATCTCCAAGTCGTACGACACACTCCAGGTGATCAAGAATCTCAATTTTTCTATTCGCCGTGGTGAAAAAATTGCCATGCTCGGGCCAAACGGAGTAGGAAAGTCGACATTGATCAAGCTCTTGATAGGGCAGATCAAGCCTGATAGCGGAGTGGTCGAGTGGAATGCGATGAACCGACTAGGCTACTACTCCCAGGAGTTTGAGGATTTTGATATGGACAAGTCGGTTTTGCAGTTGTTTATGGACAAGTGTAAGCGGATGGAGTCGTTTTGCCGACCGTTCCTCGGGAAGTTTAACTTTCCCTCAAACAAAGTCCACCAAAAAGTAGGGACATTGTCGGGAGGGGAGAAGACGCGGCTCTCGATCGCCATGCTGTGCTCGACGGACGCAAATTTTTTAATCCTAGATGAGCCCACGACTTATCTGGATGTGATGTCCCAGCGGGTGATCCTCGACGCTTTAAAGTCTTACAAAGGCACTATGATCATCGTGTCTCATACGGAAGAATTTATCAAAGAACTCAAGCCGGATAAAGTGTTCCTTATGCCCGAGGCCAAGATGGATTTTTGGATCCCGCAGTATGAGGATATGGTGGGGGCGATGTAGTTTACAGAGTCTCTCCCTGCAAACTATGATGTTTTTTGATCTATTTGACGAGGTTTGATATACTTCGAGTATGAAACTACCACAAAAAGAAACCATTATGTTAAATGCCGCTCCCAATATGACAGGATGGCGGATGGCTATGGGTATTAGGGATAATCAAATAAAACCGAGTATACCTGTTAGGGAACCCGTAAGTGTCAAGAATGGTCAAGGATTTCAAAGCTTAGATCGATGGCTATTAACCTTAATTAGATCTAAGTAATTTTTTTAGGGTGTGTCTCCCAGGTCCCGCCTGAATCAGGTTTGCTGAAAGCAATGCTGGCAGGTCGCTGACAAATATTCGCCAGAATTGTGACATCACCATTATCATTCTTTGAATTCGCTGGGATATGATTTAACTCCCGGATGTGAGTTCCTTTACAAGGATGATCCTTGTAAAGTAGTATCTATTTTGATGTATTTGATACAATACAAGATATGACTTTATCTGTAGGAATAATCAGAATACAACTCAACATTTTATGCCTTTTGAGGCAAAATACTTTAATACTCAAATTATTAAACAAATAAAAATTTATGGAAGAGGCACAAAATCTGATTGTTAAAAGCAGAGTAGCAGTTGAGAGTGGGCAAAACGAGTTGCCTAAGGATATTACAGTTGACACGCTTGCTATGCAAATTACTGGAGACTATCCGCAAATAGTAGATGGAGTACCTATTTATCTTATTACCGGTTCTTTAGCCATAAAACTAGCACTTCAAGCTATTCAAATAGACAGAATGAACATTAGAGTCGAGCCAGATCATTCTGTAGAGTTGGGGGTACAAATATCTTATTCATCTTCTGATATTTTGAAGAGCGAAATGGCATCATCACCTAGTCTTTCTAATGCCCCTAAAGATGTTGATTTGATTCGGGCAAATGCTGGATTTTCTGGAGTGAATGGCAGATGGGATAGAATATGTTTAGAAAAATTCCCACTGCCTTTTGGAAAAATATGGTATGAACGACCTGGTGGAATTCCACTCCTAGTTGAAGAAATGAAGCCTGATATAAGATTTAGTCCTAGTCATCCTGTTTTTAGAAATTGGACTAGTATTTGGGTGAATGGTAATAGTTACTTAACTATTAACCCCGTTGCGATTCTGGCAGTACGTAATTTCATGCCAGGAAGAAGTGATGGAATAGGATTACAAGAAACTCGGGATTATATGAAAACTCTTAGCAACAGATTCCCTGCCCTATATGAACGATAAAATAACTAATCCAGTTCTACATAGAGTTAAGACACTAGTTACTGTCTAGTATATTGAAGGTGGTTGACTATGGATTAGCAAGTAGATTGCGTGAAGAGGTGATGGTGGTCCTACAATCCCAGACACAAGGCGAGAAAAAGAAGCTAATTCAGGATATAATCGACAAAGTTACATTTTATGAAGAAGGAGTGGTGCGAGTTGCGGGTCATATACCCCAATTCGCCCAAAACATGGGATATGGGACTGAGCGTAGGGATTGTCGGGTTGCCAAATGTGGGGAAGAGCACACTTTTTAATGCTCTTTTGTCCAAACAGCAAGCTTTTGCGGCCAACTATCCATTCGCTACCATCGAACCAAATGTAGGCATAGTCCCAGTGCCTGACGATAGACTCGCGAAACTGGCGCCAATTGTTTCTACTACCAAGTTGGTGCCGGCCACGGTGACATTCCTCGATATTGCAGGACTCGTAAAGGGTGCCAGCCAGGGAGAGGGACTGGGCAACAAATTCCTGTCGCATATCCGCGAGGCGAGCGTGATCTTGCATGTAGTCCGCGCGTTCTCGGACTCGAACGTGATCCAGACGGGGAGTGGGGATAGTGTGGAGGATTACCTGACCATCGAAACTGAACTGCAACTAGCCGATCTCTCGACCCTAGAAAAACAAAAAGAGCCCCATGGCAAAGTCGAAAAAGCCGATGCGATCCGCTGGTCGGCAGTGCTCAAACTACGTAGTGCCCTAGGATCTGGAGTGTCTGCGCGAAGTGTAGACCTACTGGACGAAGAGTTTGAAGCGGCCAAAGAGCTATTTTTGCTGACTGCCAAACCCCAAATGTTCTGCTTAAATACCGATGAGGCAGGGATGGCCAAGTCGGGTACGATTATCGCCGAGTTTGTGGAGCGACTGCGAGGGAAGAAAATTGAGATCCAAGAAAGTGATTGTGTGGCCATCTGCGCCAAGCTGGAAGAGGAGCTCGCTGGGTTTGAAGGTGTAGAACGACTGGAATACCTCAAATCCGCTGGGATTGAGCGGACAGGACTAGAGAGTCTGATTGCGGCGGCGTACAAACGACTGGGACTCCAATCTTTCCTCACGGCAGGGGAGCTAGAGGTGAGGGCGTGGACTATTCCTGTCGGGTGCCTGGCACCAGATGCGGCCGGGGTGATCCATACTGACTTTGTCAAACACTTTATCTCGGCCAAAGTCTGTCACTACAGTGACTTTATCGAGCTGAACGGGTGGAAGGGAGCTGGGGAGAAGGGGAAGGTGAGGACAGAAGGGAAGACCTATGTGATGCAAGAGGGTGATGTGGTTGAGTTCATGATTGGGAAGTAGTGGGATTTGACCTGTAGGATACAATTATTATTGTGTTCGAAAAGTTTCATGGGTTATTGGTAGTTGCTTCAACCGAAGCTAATCCAGCTGAGCGATTGGTTCTCGTAGATTGTCTTGCTCAATTATATCGCGAGACTAGACCTAACCTCATCGTTACTGGTAGTGTTAATTTACTACACCAACTAGCTGTAGTATATGAGGCAAGAATACCGAATGTGGATAAAATATTGACATCTTCCCAGCTTAATCCTCAAGCTATGGAGCCATATATAAATCATGAAGCTATAGGATCGCTTGCGCCACTAATATCTCCAAAATATATGGGCGTGCTAATAATGGCACATCCAGCTATTGCACAAAATTTGATACATGGTCTGCATGCCTCAGCTAATCCTTACATGAGGTCGATGGATGATAATTTAGCCGTTGGAATAGATGCTTGGGGTCGTAATTTCACAATTTCTAACGATGGTACTAGGAAGTATCTTCAGAGTTAAGTTGCCAATTGCAGGCAAGCCACAGATTAGGTATAATCTCCCGTATGAATACATATGAACTAACTATAGTGATGCCTGAAGGCGACGAAGTCGCACGGATTGTGAAAGTAGTGACTGATTTTGCCAAAAAAACCAAAGGTGAAGTCAATAAGCAGGAGAGCTGGGGTTCTAAACACCTGGCATATCCAATCAAAAAACTGGCTACGGCTAGTTACGAACACTTCGTAATTACCCTCGAGCCAGCACAGCAGATCGTACTGGATAAAACGCTTAAAATGGATGAGAGTATACTCAGATATATGTTTGTCAGAGTTTAAGAATAGGAGGGAATATGTCATCTAGGTCGCTAAACAAAGTAATGCTCATAGGAAATCTGACGCGCGATGTCGAAGTCCGCTATACACCGTCTGGTACAGCTGTAGCTACTTTTGGCTTGGCTACCAACCGCAGTTGGAGCTCAGGTGATGGCTCTGATCGCCAAGAGGAAACCCAATTCCACCGAATCGTAGCCTGGAGTAAGTTGGCCGAGATTTGTGGCCAGCTGTTGTTTAAGGGTCGCAAAATCTATATTGAGGGTCGCCTACAGACTCGCAAATTTACTGGTCAAGATGGCCAGCAACGTGAGATCACCGAGATAGTAGCTGAGAATATGATGATCCTAGATACTCGCAACCGCGACGGGGCACCTATGGGCGGTGCTAGTGAAGATGATTTTGTGGGGGTGAGTGACCCCACTTCGCCTGAAGGCTCCGCAGGGGCAGGAGAGGCTAGCACTGAAGAAGTTGTAGCAGAAAAGCCCAACTCCACTTCGCCAAAGGCTTCGAAGGGGCACGGAAAAGTAGCGGAAAAGACTCCCGAGCCGGTCGATGACAGCGTGAACGTCGAGGATATACCGTTTTAAAATCCTAAATACTAAGCTGTAAATACTAAAATAAGGAGAGATATGCAACGCAAACCAAGACCTGAAAAACCAATTATGAGCAAAGGCGACGCTCCTATCGTGTTTAACTACAAAGATGTAGCTACACTGAGCAGATTCTTGACTGAGCAAGGCAGAATCCTCCCGAGTGAGCGGACAGGTCTAGACTCTAAAGGCCAAAGGGCACTACGGATTGCGGTAAAACGCGCCCGTATGCTCGCACTACTACCTTTTGCGGCGTAATTTGAATAGTAAATCAGTCTAGCCGTATTCCCGTAAATCAGTTTATCGTGTAGGATATTCGATATGGCTAAAATTAGTTTGAGGCATGTTCGCAACTTTTTCTTCTTGTTGTCGTTTGGATTGTTGATTTTTGCGGGTGGGTACGAGACAGCCAAGATAAGACTAGGTAAAAGTGAAAGTCCGATAGTACGCAAATTTAGTGGCAACTCGGGTGAGGGCGCGATAACAGCGGCTGACTTTAGCAAGTTTTGGGAAGTATGGAAGAGGTTGGAGAATAGCTATGTCGATCCATCCAAACTAGATTATGCCAAGATGACCTGGGGATCGATGCAGGGTTTGGCTCAATCACTCGAAGACCCATATACCCAGTATTTGCCACCAAAGGAAAATAAACAAGCAAACGAAGATCTGAGTGGAGCTTTTTTTGGGGTGGGGATCGAACTAGGCTATAAGGATGGAACACTCGCAGTTGTATCACCAATCACTGGTTCACCTGCAGATAAAGCCTCGGTAAAGCCAGGAGATTTAATCCTGCATATTAAGGACGAAAAGAAGAATGTGGACCTAGATACGAGAGGTATGACCTTGCCTACTGCTGTGACGCATATCCGTGGTGAGCGCGGTACGCCGGTTATATTGACTATGTATCGTGATGGGGCGCCAAAATCGTATGACGTGACCATCGTGAGAGACGAGATCGTCGTGCCATCGGTCGAACTCAAATTTATCGAGAAAAATGGCAAAAAAATCGCTCATCTAGAGTTGCATAAGTTTGGTGGTCGTACCGACAAAGAGTGGCTCCAAAAAGTCGCAGAGATTACGAGTGCCAAGCCAGCTGGGGTAGTCCTAGATCTACGCAATAACCCAGGAGGATATCTAGACGGGGCCGTGTTTGTGACGAGTGAGTTTTTGTCATCTGGAGTCGTTGTAAAACAAGAGGGGAGAAAGAGTAGTGAAACATACAATGTGGATCGCAAAGGGAACTTGACTAGTATCCCGCTGGTTGTGCTCGTAAACAAAGGCTCGGCCTCGGCATCGGAGATCACGGCTGGGGCACTGCAAGATAACAAGCGCGCAGAGATTGTGGGTGAGCAGTCGTTTGGCAAAGGGACAGTCCAAGAGGTACAAGAGCTAGCTGATGGATCCTCGCTCCATGTGACTGTGGCAAAATGGGTATTGCCATCGGGGAGATGGATAGGGAAAGAGGGGATTACTCCAGATATAAAAATTGAGGATGATATAGAAACCAAAGATCTGGATGAACAGCTGGAGAAAGCGGTGGAGACGTTGTTGAAGTAAATCTTTGAAAAACTGCTGGACCGAAATTTTGACCTCCGGTACATGCGGCTATCGCGCCTGTAGTGTCGGCAAAATTTGATCCACCAATTTTTGCCTCAATGCATCACGGTTGAATTTTAACAATTGATTTTGTATATTTTGGAATATGAAGAGTCAGGGGATGTATCAACTGGGAATGGGGATATTGATTGGGATGTTTGTCATGATTGTATTTATCGGAGGTGCAGTCAGTCAGGAGTTGTGGGGGATGCCAGTGATAGACAATCTCTTGAAGAAAGTAGGTAGTACCCAAATAGTCGAACAAAGAATCTTGACTGAGGAGAGTGTCGTGACCGAAGTAGCCGAGCGCGTCTCACCTGCAGTCGTGACTGTGACTTACAAACGAGAAAAGCCAGTACTGCAAGAATACTTTTTGGATCCGTTTGGGATGTTTAGGGGATCAAGGCCTAGTGGCGAGATCGATATTGAGCAAGTCGATATTGGGAGTGGATTTGTTGTGGATAAGACTGGGCTCGTGGTGACCAACAAGCACGTGGTGAGTATGGGGCAAGCTAGTGATTACAAGGTGGTCCTAAAGGATGAAAGCGAACACCAGGTAGAGAAAATTTGGCGCGATCCAGTGAATGATTTAGCAATCCTCAAGATTTCGAGTGGCGAGTTTAGTTCGATAGAAATGGGTGACTCGGACAAACTAAAAGTCGGTAACTTTGTGGTGGCGATCGGGACGGCACTAGGCGAGTTCCGTCACACTGTGACTACTGGCGTGATCTCTGGTCTAGGGCGAGGGATCACGGCTGGAGACGGATTTAGTGGAGCAGAAAAACTGGACAATGTGATCCAAACCGATGCGGCGATCAACCCTGGTAACTCTGGTGGTCCACTACTAAATACAGCAGGTCAAGTAATCGGGGTCAATGTGGCTGTTTCGCAGGCGGCCAACAATATCGGTTTTGCGATCCCGATCAATGTAGTCAAAGACAGCTTGAAAAACTTTAACGAGACCGGCCAGTTTGAGCGGCCATTTTTTGGGGTGCGCTACCAGCTGATAAGCAAGGAGCAAGGGATCCTAAACAATGTGCCTGCCGGGGCGTATGTGGTAGAGGTAGTGGGTGACTCTAGTGCCTCTTTGGCCGGGATAGTAAAGGGAGATATTATCACCAAGTTTGAGGGCAAGAGTGTGGCTGAGGTAGAGGGCGGATTAAGTGAGCTGTTGGGCAAGAAGAAGATTGGGGATAAAGTGGAAGTCGAGGTTTACCGGGATAAAGAAATGAAGAAAATGCAGGTCGAGCTAAAGGGGGGGTAAGTTTAAAGATATCCTTCCTTAAAGCCTGATTTCCTACTTATTTCTGCCATTTCTCTTTCTACATCTGTCCATCTCATACGATTTTTAATGTATCCGTGCTTAGTTTCTGCATGTTTACTTATCTTTCTTTCAGCATCTAGACGGAATGTGCTTTCGTTAATAAATAGCATGTATTCTCTACAAATTTCACAAAAGGCGATCGCAAAAATTTTGTATTGATCTTTATTCTTTAGTATGGAAGTATTATAGCTAATTTTTCTAATTGTGATTAAACAGGCTCTTTGTTGATCTCTTGGTTGAGGGAGAAGAGGAGATCGGTGAGGTCGCCCTCGAGAATCGCCTCGAGATTGTGCCAGGAGAGGCCGACCCGGTGGTCGGTAACGCGGTTCTGAGGGTAGTTGTAGGTACGGATCTTTTCGGCTCTGGATCCGCGGCCGACCGCTGAGCGGCGGGTAGCCTCGAGCTTGGCGATCCGCTCCTCCTCTTGGATCTCCCAGAGTTTACTGCGTAAGAAATCGAGACAAATTTCGCGGTTGCGCTGTTGGTAGCGCTCCTGGGTAGAGACGGTGGTGATGCCGGTAGGACGGTGGATGAGCCGGACAGCGGTGCTGACTTTATTCACATTTTGGCCACCATGACCCCCAGCACGGAAGAACTGCCATTCGAGGTCTTCATCCCGAACCGTGATTTTTTGGGGATCGATTTTGGGGAGGACGGCTACGCTCGCCGTAGAGGTATGGATGCGACCCTGAGACTCGGTCGAGGGGACCCTCTGTACCCGGTGGACGCCACTTTCCCACTTGAACAGGCCGTATGCGCCCTGAGGGAGCTTTGGGTCGCTCGGACGCCCGGAAAAGAGCCAGGTCCCTTCGTCCATTAGCTCATACTTTATCCCCACGATCTCGGCAAAGCGCTTGTACATCCTCTCGAGATCGGTGGCCCAGATTTTGGCTTCGTCTCCGCCTGCGCCAGGACGAAACTCGATGATGGCTGGCCTTTTATCCTGCTCGGTATCTGCCGAAGTTTCGAGATTAGCCAGTTCAGATTTAAGATTTACGATTTTGGATTTAAGATCATAAATTTCGGTTTTGGCTAGGCTGGCAAGTTCGTCGCTACCGGTTGAGAATTCTTCGGCTTCTTTTATTTGCTGTTCCAGAGTGATGATTTCTTTGGCTAGCTCGGCTTTGGGGGTGAGGTCGGCTAGTTCTTCACCTATCTCTGCCAGATTGCCAGCATGGGCAGGATCACCAGACATTTGGACTAGGGAGTCGTATTTGGCTATTAGCGCAACAAGATCGGTGGCCATAGATTGAGTATACGGTATGGAGATAAGCTATGCTTGAGCACGAATATCGGTCAAGGTCTGGGGGCCGGACTGGGAACCTTTGCGATCTTTTTTGGTCTTTTTACCGGTGGCGGCTTTTTGCTTGGCCTGGAATTTCTCGACGCGGCCGAGCTGGTCGACGAAGCGCATCTCACCAGTGAAGAAAGGGTGGCATTTGGCGCAGATATCGACAGTGATTGCATCTTTGGTGGAGCCAGTCTGGAAAGAGGCACCGCAGGAGCAAGTGACTGTGATCTGATTGTATGTGGGGTGGATGTTTGACTTCATGTGTTATATTGTACCAGATAATTTAAGGGAGGTAAATATGTGTCCGACTTTAGATGAACTAGGTATAATATTTACATATTTCCCAAGCGGGAATTGTCGTGTCGAAGGACCAATACAGCATGTACGACTAAATATTAAAGGTGCAGAAATGGCTACTTTATACGGCAGAATGCAGGGGGAGGAGTTTTTTTTGGGTCAGCGCATTACTTCTGTTTGGGGATACTTGGTACCTGGCCTGGTAACCCTTGTGGTCGGGGATAATACCTATTTAAATGTGGATACAACACGAGATAATTGGTTTCTGGATCTAGAACATTGAGTGGTTCAGTATTTTTTCTCAGCTTTTAGGACACCATACGCGATGATAACTACTGCCATTAGAGTGATCCATGATGGACGCTCTCCTAGGAGGAAATAGGCGGCAGGGATGGCGACAACGCCATTGAGGTAGGTAAAGAGGTTGGCTTCGGAGACCTCGATCCGACTAGCGGCGTAGAGATAGCAAATATTGGCGACAATCGAGCCGAGCGTAGCCATGTAGAGGACAGGGAGGGCTACGGAGGGATTAGATATCAGGAGATAGATACTAGGAAGACTCTGAGAGAATGAGAGCATGACCCCATATACTAGGGCGGTAGCTAAATAGGTGATGGCTCCAAAGTAGAGGGGAGGATGGGTTTTGTAGATCTTTTTGGCTAGGACTGCATAGACTGCCCAGACCACGTTGTAAAGCAAAATTAGAATATTGCCGTAACTAGAGGAGGGGGTATCGGTATGGGTACCCAGGGCGAGGCCTTGCCACTCCCGTTTTTCTTGTCGCTCATGGAGAAAAATGACTCCACCGAGTACGACAAAAATGGGACCGGTCGCACCAATGAGCGAAGCATCGAGGGCCGCCGTTCGCTCCAACCCTTCGTAGAGGATGAGTAATGGGAGGACGCTCCCGACTAGCTCCATGACCAGATACAGAGAAAGCTTTTTCATCGTCGGGTGGACTTTGTGATACCACCAGATAAACATGGGGAGACTGAGGATGCCTGCGACCAAAAAGCGGAGATAGAGATACTGGGTGGGGCTAATGATACTCAGGGCTGGTTTGATGATAGGGAAGGCGGCACCCCAGACGAGTGCGTTGTAGAGTAAAGCGAGGTAGGCGTTGCGGCGATTTTTGGACATTGGATCCATTATCACACAAAACTCTAAATCCTAAACAAATTCTAAGCTCTCAAATTGGAAATTGCTTCGGAGAGGGGAATGGTTTGTTGTACGCGTGTGGTGAGATTCTTGAGTGTGACTGTGTTGTTTGCGGCTTCTTCTTCACCGATTATGACCGCGTAGGGGATGGTTTTTTTGTCGGCGTATTTGAACTGTTTGTCGAGCTTGTCGCTCGGACTAGGGTAGAGCTCAGTATTGATCCCTGCGTTGCGCAGTAGTGAGGCTACCTTCAAGGCCTGGCCTTGAAGGGTGGGATCAAAGATGGTGACGAGAGCCTGGGTTTTGGTGGCTTGGGGAGGGATTAGACCTAGCTGGTCGGCGGCCTCGACCGTGCGATCAAAGCCATAAGCCATGCCGGTGGCGGGCATTTTGAGCCCAGTGATACGCTCCACCATGCCGTCATAGCGCTCGCCGCCACCGATTGATCCCACCTTGTAGTCTTCGATCACGAGTTCCCAGATGGGTCCTTGGGAGTAGGAGAAAGAGCGGGCGAGCGTGGGCTCGAAACGATAGTATTCTTTGCCAAAACCAGAATTTTCCAGATATGTGATGATAGTTTTGATGGTTTCATCGGGCTGGATATTTTGCACATCTTCAAAATATTTGTTGGCATCTGACTCTGTAATGCCTTTAGCGATCATGTCGGCAATCACGCCGTCACGGCCGATTTTTTTGAGTTTGTCGATCGCCACGATGGCGTCGTAGGGGATGTCTTTCATGAGATCACGGTTGTTGAAGATGATAACTGGTTTTTTGAACCCGATCTTGAGGAGGGTGTCGAGATTGACAGCGATGACCTCGGCGTCGGCCGAGGGGGAGCTAACCCCAAAAATATCGAGGTCAAACTGGGTAAACTCACGATAGCGACCACGCTGGGGATTCTCTGCCCGGAAAACGGATTGGAACTGGTAGCGGCGGAAGGGGAAAGTGAGATTGTTTTGGTTGGCCGCGACATAGCGACAGGTAGGGACGGTTTGGTCGTAGCGGAGCATGACTTCTCGGCCACCGTTGTCAGTAAATTTGTAGAATAATTTTTCGTCTTCGCCAATCTCTCCTTTAAACACGGAATACGATTCGAGGGTAGGGGTTTCGATGGGTTCGTAGCCCCAGGCCTGGGCCGTTTTGACCATGATGTCTTTGACCCATTGCCTCTTGTATACTTCGGTGGGTAAAAAATCTCTGAAACCCTTTAGTGTCTGCAGGTTTTGTTTTTGCATATGCTTGATTATACAGTTATTTGGCGAATTTTTTGATAATTTGTCCAACGAGAGTACAGGTTGAATCTAGGGCAGGGATGGAGACAAACTCGTTGGGCTTGTGAGCTAAGGCAAGATTGCCGGCACCAATCGTGCAACAGGTGACCCCATTAAACGCTTGATCAAGCATTTGGGTATCAATATAGCCAAGTGATGATTTAAATAGCCCGACAGACTTGAAAAACTTGAGCTTGCTAGGACTGGTTACCCAGGATCCTAAGTTGTGGCGGATAGCTACATTTTCGACTGTAATGCCGTAGGATTTGGTGAGAAGACTTATTTGTTTTTCGACCCACTCTGCGTTTAACTTGGGACTCGACGTGCGAATATCGAGGACAAATTCGGCTAGATCGGCTATGTTGTTGCCTTGGCGGCCGAGCTGGTTGTTACCTAGGTCCAGGCCTCCATTTAAGTAGGCCAAATTGCAGGTGGAAATACCTAGAATAGGGTCAGTAATTTGGCTGATTTTTTCATCGATCTCATCGATAATTTTGGACCCAAGTCGAATGGCATTTTTGCCACTACTGGGGCGACCAGCGTGGCCAGTGACCCCGCGGATTTTGAGGGAGAGCTCAATCAGTCCTCGACACCCGATCCCGACCTGACCAGCTGATCCATCGAGAGAAACGATCAAGTTGGGTTTGATCTTGTCTTTGTATTCCTCTACGAATTTGAGCATGCCTGCAAAGTCGTATTCTTCATCGATATAGCAGAGCACCATGAGGCCTTTGGTGTTTTTGACATCAGAGATGGCAGACAGCATGGCGGCAAGTGAGCCTTTCATGTCGGTGGCCCCAAGACCATAAAGATTGTCACCAATTACGATGGGTTCCCAGGGACTGACATTCCAGCCGGCACGAGATTCGACCGTATCGATGTGACCTACGAGGACTGTCCTTGTAGGTTGATTGTCGGTTGCGATGATGTTAAAGCGACCATCTTTGACTGGCTGCTTGACCACAGTAAGGTCTGTGTTTTTCTGCAACCAGTCGTAGATGAACTCGCCGACTTTGATCTCGTTGCAACCCTCACCAAACCAAGAGGGGATGGCGACGAGTTGCTTAGTTAGGTCAAGTGTTTTAGACATAAGTTATCTCATTACATTAACTGGTTCGACGTAGTTCCAGAACTCTATTGTTTCACATACATCATCACTCCTATCTAACGTATTATTGCCATCACACATTTCTCTCGTAATTTGTGTCCAACATGCCATATCGAGTTGTACATCAGGATCACATTGTTGTGAGATTGGCGGAGCAACAAGTCGATCCTTCTTGATTCTGGATAAATTATTTTCCGAATCAAACACAGTATCGAGCCCATACATGAATAAGCCTGTAACGGCAATTGCCACAGCTAATCCTACTGGTCCGATAGGTTCTGACATTGTTTTATCGATGCTTTTTAACATACTTGTGATTTCTCTTTTCATATATTTCCTTTAATAAATACAAAAAACCCGCTGGTGAGCGGGGTATGGGAAGAAACTAATTATTTCTTTTTTATCCGAAAATGACCCCCGCCACTGAACTGTGCTGGGTATGATGGATGGATTTGAGTGTAATCATTTGTTTCATTTTTTCATGTTACCATGGTGACATGGAAGATGTCAAGCGTGGACTGAAGAAAGTTATTTTCCCAGGCGGGAGAGGGCAGTACGATAACCATTTTGGCCATGGTTGAGCCAGAGGGCGACACGAGTGACGGTAGTAGTAGAGACCCCGACTTGCTTGGCAATCTCTAGATAGGGGAGCTTTTCCTCTAGCAGGAGGACTATTTGCCACCTTTGAGAGATATCTTTGAGCTCTTTGACTGTCATGAGATCGCGCAAGAAAAGGGCAAGTTCCGCTGGTGTTTTGAGCGTGGAGAGAGCACTCAAGAGTTTTTGCATGTGTTCATCAGGATAAGAAGCGGCCATGGACTTATTATAGCTCACTGAGCAATGGCGGCGGTCTGGACACGCATGAGCGTCGTTGCGGTTTGTTTGCTTTCGCCCTCGACTAGGGAAGTGAAGATGACAGTATCACCTACGGAAAGGTCAGTAGCTTCGATACTCGCTACAGTGGATTTGTAGATGGTTTTGGCGTTAGTTGCAAGAACTAGTTCTGAATCGTTGACTGTGAGAGTGAGGCTGGATTTAGTAATTTTGGTGAGTGTGCCTAAGCCAGTGTTTTTGGTGGGTGGCTTGATTGGATCGACACTTACAATGAGTCGTTTGCCTAGTAATATATCTGATTCTTGGGGATAACCGATTGCGATAATATAGTCGTCAATCCTGATGTTGTCGACTTTGATGGTGGCGTTGCCTGGAGTGCGCAGAATATTGGTTTGGGCGTCGAGCTTGACATCTTTTTTGCCATCTTTGTCTTCGATAATGAGTGTGTCTTTGATGACATCTTTGACAATGCCGATATATGCTCTGGCAGAATTTAAGGGAGGCGTCTGTGAAGGCGTAAGTGTATCTTGCAATCTTTTTTTGAGGTTTTCGGTAATTTCACCTAGATCTGATTCATTTGTGGTGGGACTAGATGATGGAGAGGCAGTCAGAGCCTGAACCGAAGAGATTGAAATAAGATGGCTGAGAATTAAAGTTAGCGCGATGAGGTGGGTAATTATGTGTTTTTTCTGCATATTATTTTTGAAGATTAAACTCTATCACAACTGAGCGGTAGTGTACACTGCATTTAAAGTTTTCTCGATTTTGTTGCCATTGCTTTGATATATTGTCAGTTTGATGGTGTTGGCACCTTTGACCAGGGCTATCTCCTGACTAAAACTGCCCAAGTCACTAGGGACTATGAGGTATTCGCCTTTTTCAGCCAAGATGGCTATATAGGTAGAGGGGAGGGTTTTGCCGCTAAGGGTCATGGTGGGTTCGCTCGTTACTAGATTGTCGGGGGTTGTGAGCTCGACAAACAATTCGGTGGCTTTGATCTCTGGGCTAGGTTTGGGTCCTAGTTGGAAACTATCTTTGTCGGGAAGCTTGATATTTTTGAGGGCGTGGCGCGCACGTAGGACTCCACCAGTAACTATGAGTGCGAGTACGAGACCTATAACAATTGCTACAGTGACTTCTTTTTTTACTTTCATCTTGGCCACAGTTTAACTCATCAAGCCTAAGACGTAAATAGTGCAAAGTAGGCAAAAGTTGTGCTACGATATGCTCCTATGGACATAAGCTACCTGAACAAAGGCAATTATAAAATTAGAGCTAAAACAGGGACAGTATTGACGCAAGAGAATGGGTTGAAAATAGTACACAAAGGTGAGGAACCAGATTTTGAGATCAAACAAAGTGGTGAATACGAAGTAGAGGGGATCTCGGTTTTTGGGTATGAAAGCGACCAAAACATTATATATGTGGTGCAATTTGAAGATTTGCGGATTGCTTATCTGGGTAATTTGACTAAAACTTTGACAGAAAAAACTATCAGCGAGCTCGAAAATATCGATGTTGTAATCATGGGTGTGGATCTGCTAGCGAGCAAAGAACTGATCGAGGTGATTGCGAAACTAGAGCCTTATTTCGTCCTGCCATACGGCGAGCAGACAGCCAAGTTTGTGAGTGCTTATGAGCACGGCAGTCGGGTAGTAAAGAGTTTGAATTTGAGCAGAGCTGGACTGAGCGAAGATTTGACCGAAGTGATTACGTTTGAGTAAGTAGTAGGTACTTGGTATTACAAGGTACGTAGTGAAGATTGTCGTGTATTTTTGTAGAATAGAGATATGGCAGTACAAAAAGTTCCTCCCCATAGTGATGATGCCGAGCGTAGTGTCTTGGGCTCGATTTTGATCGATAAAGACGCGATCGTGCAAGTGTCCGAGTTTTTACAGCCAGAGCATTTTTACCAAAACAAGCACGGCGATATTTACCGAGCCATGATTGTCCTGTTTGAGGGCAGAGAGCCGATTGATCTAGTCACTTTGCCACAAAAATTGAAAACGATGAAGTTGCTCGAGGCCGTGGGGGGAGTGAGTTATATCTCTACCTTGGTCGAGGGGGTGCCAAGCTCGGCCAATATCAAACATTACGGTGAGATCATCCAGGGATACTACACCAGGCGGAAATTGATCTCTGATTCTTCTAGTATGATCGAGATGTCCTTTGATGAGGGATCGGATATCTCGGCGATCCTAGATAGCGCAGAGCAAAAAGTATTCTCCCTCTCCCAAGCGAGCATGAAGCAAGGGTTTACTCCGATCAGAAATGTGCTCTCGGAAAGTTTTGACCGGCTGGATGAATTGTCGAAAAAATCGGGATCACTGCGGGGAGTACCATCTGGATTTAGTGATCTAGACAATACGCTCGCTGGGATGCAGGACTCTAACTTGATTATCCTGGCGGCTAGACCTGGTATGGGAAAGACTGCCTTTAGTTTGAATATTGCTCAGTATGCTAGTGTCGTGGCAAAGGTACCGGTTGGGTACTTTTCACTCGAAATGAGTAAAGAAGAGCTTGTGGATCGTATGTTAGTTTCCCAGGCAGATATCGATGCATGGCGACTGAAAACAGGGAAATTGACGGCCCAAGATTTTGAAAAATTGTCGGAAGCGAT
This sequence comes from uncultured Pseudomonadales bacterium, assembly GCA_964493295.1. Classification (GTDB taxonomy): domain Bacteria; phylum Patescibacteriota; class Microgenomatia; order UBA1400; family UBA12108; genus CAJAUT01. The sequence continues at coordinate 20,312 of CAZBML010000003.1, forward strand.
GGGAGTACTGGCAGAGGCACCACTCTATATCGATGATACCCCGGGAATTTCGGTTCTAGAGATGAGAACAAAGGCTCGCCGACTAAAGTCAGAGCACAACTTGGGACTCTTGTTTGTGGACTACTTGCAACTGGTAAAAGGGCGCAACCTAGAGAACCGAGTCCAAGAAGTGGCTGAGATCTCTCAGGGCTTGAAAAACTTGGCACGTGAACTAAAAATCCCGGTCGTGGCAATGTCCCAGCTGTCTAGATCGATAGAACACCGCGGGGCGGGGAGCGCACCGCAGTTGTCTGATCTACGCGAATCGGGCAGTATAGAGCAGGATGCTGACGTCGTGATGTTCCTCTACCGCGAAGATGCCGAGGATCTCTCGAGTGTAAAACTAAATATTGCCAAACACCGCAACGGAGCACTGCGGACGATAGATTTGAGGTTCAAGGGCGACCGGGTCAGATTTTACGGGGTGGATAAGGCACACTAAGGTGTATATGTCCTGACTTGGTTGATATTCAAAATTATCCTCGCGACTGCTAAGTCTGTTTCACCGGCTACCTTAAATGGTTCTCTTACATATATATCTTGGCTACAATGTCCGCTTGAATAAATACATTGACCGTTTTTAATAAGACATTTAGCAGGTGTTAATACGACACTGGTTAGGTAAGAAGGTATTAGATCTAGTAATTTTTGGCCTTCGGAAAGTATGGGAGGTTTAGACAAGGACACGGTAGTCATGAGTTCGCCGTAAGGACATTCGGCTTTGATTTTATCCATAAAGTGCCTAGGGAGAGACTCGAACTCTCAAGGTCATTACAACCACGAGTTTTTGAGACTCGCGCGTATACCATTCCGCCACCTAGGCTTAGTGTTAATTATTCTACCACCCACTAGCTTCTAACATCTAGAATCTATCTCCTAGTTCTTTAGTGTGCCTT
>CAZBML010000003.1:21256-22945 GCA_964493295.1 uncultured Pseudomonadales bacterium
ATTGTCCAAAGTGTAGTCGGTGTGTATGGATTTGGTGCCGAAATTAGACGACAATATATTTTTAATGTGTCACGACTGTGAATTTCATCGTAACGAAAGAAGAGATGCCTCGATTCATGCTGTTGTTGATACGACTTTAGAACTCGGAGGAAAAGGTAAAAAAGGTAAAAAAGTTGAAAAAACCTCTCTTGTTACAGTAAAATCTGAAGAGATCCCAGATGATTTTCCTTTTCTGCAAATGGCTATGAGAGCTAAAGAATCTGGGGTTTTACAGGGCAGTGATAATTAGCGGAAAATCCAAAGCAGAGTGAGCAGGAGGAATTGGGGGGCGAGGCCATCGATCATACGGGGGATAGAGTGGTGGAAACTGTGGTGAAACCTATTGATGGGTTTCAGAAATGCTGGTTCCCAGCGGAGGAAGTTGCGTGGAGACTCGAGGAAATCGGGGAGGAGACCAAGCAAAGAACCCCAGACTTGTGGTTCTTTGAGGAGATAGATGATAGATGATAGATCATTGGAGGACGGAGGGAAAAACACTAAAACTAAAATAGCGGCAAGGCCGAGATCGATCAGACCGTGTTTGATTGCTAGCTCCCTCGGTTTGCTCCCGTTGCCGAGCCCAGTCCCAGCGTCCCAGTGCGGGACGGCGTCTTCTAGGTAATGGGAGAGGAGGATGAGGGGGATAGCTAAGTATGGATTGCCGATCTTGACTGCAATAAAGGCACCTGTCACGGCATGACTAATAGAAAGCATATGAATTAGTGTAGAGTGAATAGTGTATAGTGTAAAGTCTAAATATGCTACCAATATTAATCAGCTTGGGACCAATCAAGATTTACTCGTACGGTGTGTTTTTGGCGATTGGTTTGTTTATCGGATTGTATTTTTGGTGGAAAATGGGCAGGGATGAGCACTGGGATGAAATCGCTTTGTTTGATGGGTTCTTTTTATCGGTACTCACTTACTTTGTCGTGGGCAGAATGGGGTATGTTGCCCTCCACTGGGCAGAGGTAGGCACGCTTTACCGGAGCTTGGCCTTACTGGCATACCCAGGAATAAATGTAGTGTCTGGGATCGTGGGGAGCGCAATGCTCATGATTTTGTTTGCGCGCAACCATGATTGGCAGGTTTGGAAAATGGCGGATGCATATGTAGTGACCCTGGCTCTGGTTTTGGTTTTTGGGGGGATTGGTACAATCCTCAATGGCACCAACCCCGATTGGAGAGTAAATGTTTGGGGAGGGGTTTTTGCTTTGATTACATTTGCGGTAGTTTCGCGAGTGCGGAAAGATTTCCGGTTTTATAGTTGGTACAAGGGAGGGGCGAGTATGGCCCAGGAAGGGTTGGCTAGTCTCATTTTCCTCAATCTGGTGGGCGTTTACTATTTGGGTTTGCGCGAGTTTATACTTGGTATACTGCTCAATGCGGTCAGTGGCTACACCATTTACCGACGCATAGGTAGACGTGAGAGTACTATCTGGGGTAAGCTAAGTAATATAATAAGGAGAAAATAGCTATGCAGTATCCACGTAATGTCTTGCAATCGGTCTGGGAATATCTGAAGAAACTCGAAGGGGATTTACTGCGCCGGAAAAAGTCGCTGGCAAAAGAGGATCCATTTGCCGATGCTAGTCGCCTGAATGATAATGCGAGCGACGACACCGAGGCGGCAGAGCAATTTGGTCATGC
>CAZBML010000004.1:0-22737 GCA_964493295.1 uncultured Pseudomonadales bacterium
GATGCCATAAATTGCGCTAGCCAACTTACCAAAATCCTTTTCTCCCCAAACGTTTCGAGCATAGGCAATGATCCCAACCCCATACACTAGATAGGTGTAAAAAATGTCTTCTCTCCACATATCGCTGATCCATTTCTGCATATTGGAAAAGATTAAAAAGGGGGGGAAAAATACTGGGTGCAACTCACTACTGCCATTAAAATACGCCCAAAAATTACCCAGTTGCAATGAATATAAGGTAAACACTAAAACTAGTGCGAGTGGCATCATCAAATATGGGACGAAAGATTTGATTACCTCTTTTGTGCCTCGCAAATACGCAATCAGAGCCGCTCCAAAGTACGCCCCAAAGAGAAAAATTCCTGGGCTTCGACACACCACCGCCAAGCTACCTAGGATTGCGGCGCTGTAGTGCTTACCTTTATAGGCCATCGCCAGGGAGCCAAGAATGAAAAACATAAAAAGCGGTTCACTCGCACCCACTCCCCGCACCGACAGCATCCTAGCTGGTAAAAACAAGGCCAGGATCGCAATCATCACTGCCGTTTTTTGATTCTTGAGGATAGTTGCAAAGAAAAAATACAGCCCAGCGGCTAGAAGAATATTTGACAATATGATCGAGGCAATGAGTGCTTGTGGTCCGCTCCATAATCCATCAAACATTTTGATTAGGATAGGATAGAGGGGGAAATGGGCACTGTAGTAAATGGGTGGGTTGGCTAGCCCCGCAAATTTTTCTGCAATCACGACTGGGTTGTACATCGATTTGGCAACTACTAGGTAGTTGAGCCCATCAAAGTTCTGCACTATGGTCTCCATCCCTGCTCGTCTAAAATCTATCCCCCAGAATATCTCTGTTTTAAGCAGGAGCGGCAACCAAAAAATGGCAAGCGACACCAAGGCGACAGCGACTACCACCAAATATCTCTTCATACTCTATACTATATACTATGAACAAAATCTGGTCCCACCGCTGGTTAATCCTCGCGCTTATCATCGCCATCTTTTTTGCTCGCCAGCTGGTAACTACCAAGCATTTCTATACCCACGATGATCTCCAGGTATATCGGGTCAACGAATTTATCGAGTGTTTCAAACGAGGCGAGATACCGTGCCGTTGGGCTGCTACCCTCGGCAAAGGCTATGGTTATCCTTGGTTCAACTACTATCCGCCCATGATTTACATCATTCCTGCTGTTATCCACGGACTTGGCGTTCCCTTGACTGGGAGTCTCAATCTCCTGATGTTTGGTAGTTTTATCTTAGCGGGGTGGGGGATGTACCTGTTAGTCCGCGAGCTGACGGGTCGAGACGATCTCTCTGCTCTTGGCTCTATTCTCTATACGCTCTATCCCTTCCACGCCACCAATGTTTTTTTGCGCGGCGTATACGGCGAAAACCTAGCCTGGAGTATGGTTCCCCTGATCTTGTACTTGATGACCCGCCAACTCAAAACCGGCATCTTTAGTCGAGTTTTACCCTTTCTCTTGGCGTTCGTTTTCTTGACCCATCTCCTCTCGACTTTTATTGTTTTAGCCTTCGTAATTGGCTGGCAAATATTTACGCGGGCTAAAACTTGGCGTTATCTTTTGCTCCAGCTAGCACTAGCATTTGCATTCTCGGCTTTCTTCCTCGTCCCTGCGCTAGCAGAAAAAAATCTTGTGCAAACCGAGTCGCTCACACAGGGTTACTACTCGTACCTCAATCACTTTGTGAGCTTTAAACAGCTCTTCATCGAGTATCGCTGGAATTATGGGGCCTCGTACTGGGGGACACCCAAGGAGGAGATGGGCTACATGGTAGGACATCTCCACCTAGTTTTACTCGTCCTATCATTGTTTGGTGCTATGGTGCTTGGACGATCAAAACCAGCGATATGGCGCGGCCTTGGCCTCATCTTGGCCTTTTTCTGGCTCCTTTTTATGACTCATTCCAAATCTGCTCCGATCTGGCAAATGATCCCACAGTTGGCATATCTCCAGTTCCCCTGGCGACTACTGGGTTGGGCTGGCCTCCCGCTGAGTTTGGCCATCGTTACTTTGCTTAGCACTATCCGGTCAAAGCAATTGCCGAGGTTTATCCTGGTCTTTATCGCTGGGCTTGCGATCTACTCTTATCCATTTTTCTTCCCGCGAGATTACGACCATCTCACTGACCAAGATTTTTTATCTGGGCGTGAAAAGTATGCCCAGCAAGACAAGGCATTGTTTGATTATCTCCCCAAAACAGTCAAGTCACTCCCTCTGCAATATGCCGATGACTCAACTGCCCAGCTTAAAGTATTTTATTTCCCAGGCTGGCAGGCAGAAAAAGATGGTCAGCCTGTAGAGATTGGCCCAGATCCAGAAACTGGTCTAATCGTTCCCTTGTCTCAGAGTGACTCAGGCGAGCTAAAACTCAGCTGGCACGAGACACCTCTGCGCCTCGCCATGGATCTTGTTTCGCTTTTTAGTCTCTGCGGATATCTCATGTACAATATAGCCTATGGCAAAACTAGAAAAGCTTAGTTCTCTCTCGATTTTCATGCCGGCTTACAACGAGGAGGGCAATATTGCCACAACTATTATCGATGCCCGCAATGCCGGTCGGAGCGTGGCCAAGTCATATGAAATAATTGTGGTCGATGATGGTTCGCGCGACCGCACTGCCGAAGTGGTAATGGAGTTGGCTCGCCACGACAAAAATATCCGCCTCATCAGACACTCACGCAACAAAGGTTATGGTTCTGCCGTCAAAACTGGGCTCAAATCCTGCAAAAAAGACTGGATTTTCTTTACTGACTCTGATGGTCAGTTCCACTACGATGAGCTAGCCAAGTTTGTCCGCCAAAGCAGTGATTATGATCTCGTGATTGGCTATCGTAAAAAAAGGATGGATCCCTTCCACCGAGTTTTTGTTGCCCAAGTTTTGCTCAAAATCTGGAACTTCGTACTTTTTGGTTTGACTGTTCGTGACGTGGACTGTGCCTTTAAACTTTTCAAACGAAAAGTCAGAGATAGTATCACGCTCGATACCGAAAGTGCGATCACTGTCACGGAGTTTATCGTCAAAGCTGTCTCCCACAATTTCTCTCTGGTCCAGCTACCAGTCACTCACTATCCACGCAAATTCGGAGAGCAAACCGGGGGTAACTGGCGAGTTATCGCCAAGGCCGCTATCGAGAGTTTTCGGCTTTATAAACAAGAACACGGCTATCTATGATCAATTGGTTACGCAAACACTGGGTCCTGCTCGCAATCCTCGCGCTTGCACTGTTTCTTCGTCTCTACCGCATTGCAGATACCATGACTTTCCTCGAAGATGAGGGGAGAGATCTCTTGATTGTCAAACGTATGATCGATCAACAGCGACCTGTCCTCTTGGGCCCCCAAACCTCAACTGGCAATATGTACCTTGGCCCTCTCTACTACTATATTATTACCCCCGCTCTGCTCCTGGCAAAAATGGCTCCCGTCGGTCCAGCTATTTTAATCGCCATCTCTGGCGTTATCACGACCTATCTCCTGTATTTACTTGGTAAAGAATGGTATTCACGCTCCGCTGGTCGTTTGGCATCCTTTGCCTTTGCGATTTTGCCCCTCGCTGTCACCTCGACACGTAGTTCCTGGAATCCCAACCTCGTCCCTTTGATCGCTACCCTTATGCTCCTAGTCTACAATCGTCTAGTCTTCGCTCGTCCTACGACAAAAACTTGGTTGGCGTATGGCATCCTGATCGGGATCATGGTCCAGCTCCATTACATGGCCCTTATTTATTGTGGGGTCATGACTCTCGCGATTATTTGGCACAAACGCTCGCATCTCCGTGAGCTTTTCTCCGGAGCAATCTGGGCGCTCCTAGGCTTTGGTTTACTGCTCTTGCCATTCATTGTTTTTGAAATTCGCAACGACTGGGTCAATACGGGTGCTTTGACCCGGTTTTTACAAGCCAAAGATGAGCCCAATATCCGCTACCACCTACCACTCTGGCTGTGGTGGGATAAAGTCAGCAAAACTACCTATCGCTTGATCAGTTCAACCTTTACAGGCAAAGACGCTGGGGTCTATTCGCTCCCAGTCGTGATTAGCTTTTTTACCCTGGTAGTATTTGGTACCTGGCAAGCCATCAAAACCAAGCACAAACCCTACCTCAATATCCTCCTCATATTCTTGGGTTCACTAGCCGTGTTGGGTATTTATCAGGAGAATATTCATCTCCACTACTTGGAGTTTGCCCTTCCGCTGATTATGCTGTTAATCGCCCCGACTCTCCTACTCAAACAGCGGGATTTGCGCTCAGTCATATTATCTTGCATCTTGGCCTTTCTGCTTGGTTACGGTTTTTCCTCTTCTCTTAAAGCGGTCAGTTCCGGCGCTACTCACCAGGTAACCAAAGCCAAAGCCGTGGCAGACTACATCGTCCAAAAATCGGCTGGCGAGCCATACAATGTCGTGAGTACCCAGGGCATGTATACAACTCCGTTCCAATACTTTTTGGCTATCTCAAAGAACCCCCCAAGCCCCACCCTCGCAAAGCGAGTCTTTGATATTTGTGGTGGCGCCCCTTGCCCGATAGACGATGAGACTACCACGCTCTTGTTTTTGACTGGCCCAGGCCACCCCTCGATCGCCAATTATCTTGGTCACCCAGAGCTCAACTCGTTTGACACCCAAAGGCAAATGGTCAGCAACGAACACGTGGCGATCGGAGTCTGGGTAGCTGAAATAGTGTTAAAATAAATCCATGCAACCCCTCGTCACAGTCTTGATTCCCAACTATAACGAAATCGAAAACGTCAAACGCGGCGTCCTCTCACATGTTGCGACCTATCTGAGCAAACAATCATATCCTTATGAAGTAATCATTTCTGATGATGGCTCAACCGACAGTAGTATCTTGCTGATCAAAGAGTTTGTCTCCAAACATCCCCACTTCAAGCTGATCTACAATCAGCACGCCGGCAAACCATATGCTCTGCGCTCCGGGATCCAAGCGGCCAAAGGCCAGTATATTTTGTTGACCGATATGGATCAATCTACCCCTGTTGGTGAGCTCGCCAAGCTCTTGCCTTGGACCAAGCAAGGTTACCCAGTTGTGATTGGCTCGCGCGGTGCCAAGCGGCAGGACACCTCGCCAATCCGCCAACTAGCCTCCATCATTTTTTTGATTGTCCGTCGCCTGATTCTCCTACCCGAAATTAAAGATACTCAGTGTGGTTTCAAACTAGTCGAGGCAGGTCTAGCGCGTGATATTTTTGCTCGGATGCGCTTGTTTGGCCGTGTCAGCAATGCAGTTGGCTGGAAGGTCACGGCCTACGACGTCGAGCTCCTCCACTTAGCCAAGACTCTGCAAGCCAAAATCAAAGAAGTTCCCGTTATCTGGAAAAACGAAGACGAGTCGCTAGGCAAATCGCGCAATTTTGTTAAAGAAAGTCTTGAAATGCTTTTTGAAATTATGCGTGTGCGTGTCAACGACATGCTGGGCAAATACAATGTCTAAACTACTCTCTGCTTGTTGGTACTTTATCGCGATCATAATTTTTGTTTATTCCTATGGTTTTGTCGATCTCAACTTGACTCTCTCGTCCCATCCACTAGTCTTCAACTTTGTTTCTTTTATGCAACAACTCAGCTATTTTGACCGTTTGCTTTCACTAAAGGTATTTATTACCCTGATTATCGCTCTTTTTGGACTATATCTAGCCACTATCTCACTCAAAATCTCGGCCTTCCCCTGGCGGCTTGTGATCGTACTAGCCGTGATTTTTGCGCTCGCATACCCCATGCTTTCATCCGATGTTTTTAAATATCTCTTTTCTGCCAAAGCAATCATTCTCTACCACGTCAACCCTTACCTCGTCACACCCGATACTTTTGCGGATGATACCTGGATCAGATTTATGCGCTGGGTGCATACGACTACTCCCTATGGTCCAATCTTTACCCTGCTCACGATTCCCTACTACGTACTTGGCATGGGCAAATTTGTTCCTATCCTCTACTTGTTCAAACTCGACCAAATTGCTTGGTATCTCTTGACTATTTGGCTGATTGGTCGCATCACTGCCCTGCAAAAATGGTCTCTGCGTAGCACTGTCTTGGCCCAACTATTCTTTGCCGTAAACCCGCTCATTATCATGGAGTGGCTGGTCAATGCTCACAACGACGCAATTATGCTATCCCTACTCATGCTAGCCATTTATCTCTCCCTCCTCCAAAAAAGGGGTTGGTCATTCCTCACTGCTTTACTCTCAGCAGGGATCAAATACGTCACCATCATTTTTCTGCCCGTTCTGCTCTTCCCCAAATTACTCAGCAAATATTGGACATCTTGCCTCATTGCACTCCTTACGGCTCTGTCTCTCATCCCTCTCCTCTACCATTATTCCTGGCAGTACCAACCGTGGTATGTGACATGGCTCATCCCGCTGGCTAGTTTGATCGATCACAAACTTGTGAGAGCTACCGTGGTTGCCTATTCATTTGCTGTGTTTTCCCGCTACCTCTTTTTTGTGGGGACCGGTTCGTGGCTAGGTACACCCACACAGCACGCCCTCATGACCTTTGTACCCCCAGTCCTCACGGCGAGTATTATGCTGATCAATTCTCTGACTTCTTTTGCCTCAGCGCAACAGCGCAAATCACCGCAGAAATAATACTAATCAAATCACCCCATCTCGATGCCGTACTCGGCAACATCTCTATTTGCACCCGATCCTCATGCCTATCGATCATTATCTTTATCAAGCCATGATCACTGTAGGGTGTAGTGAGTAGTTTAGCTCCTGTATCATCACTCGCTATCCACTCAGGGGTGTAGTACTTTGCGACCTGGACCTCACCTACTCCCATAGTCTTAAAGGAGATGTTACGCCCATTTGCCTTTACCTGGATGTCGCTGACCACCACGTTCCCACTCACTGGAGATACCAAGCTAGGTAGTGGTGACAACAAACATTGAGTACTCCATTTAGAGAGATACTCATCCGCCCAAGTTGTGGTACGGCAGGGGTCGTCCACGCTATATCTAGTGCCATACTGGTACCCTAGCGGTCGGTAATATGATCGACCGTAGAAGACGGGAGCGATCACCAGTACAGTAAGTAAAATCATCACAACTTTGAAAGATCGGTAGTATGCGCTCACAACCGAGAGCCCCAAGCAGAGGACGACGCTTACGACCGTGAGTAGCCGAAAAGGGAACTGAAAGTAGCGCAAATAAATCACTCTCTCCCAGATCCAAGCACTGCTTGGCGCAATCAGGTAGAGTCCTATGGTTGCGGCTATGAGAATAAATAGTGCCTGATTCCCATACTTCTCTCTAAATTTGGGGGAGCCCACGGCGAGAACTATTAACACTCCATACACGGACATCAAAGTAATTCCCAGATATGCCGATTTCTCCTCGCCCGCTCCTTGGTTAGTGAGTTGCGCCAAAAGTCCTACCGGATGGTCCAGGTACCCTCGTGTCAGTAAACTATTATTTTCGTACTGGATATAATGTTTTTCAAAAATGGCCGGAACTAAACTAAAACCTGCAATACCTAGTGCTAGTAGCATGGATAAAATATATTTTATGACTATCTCCCGCTTGGGCAGTCTGATGGCCAAATAGAGGAGCAAGAGCCCAGCCGCCATCACTCCAGTCAAGGTGTGGGTCAAGATTAGACTCCCAAATATTAAGGCCGCCACGCTGAAGTCTCTGGTACTATGGTTTTGCATTATTTTGGAGTATGCCCACATTGCCCAGGGCATGAGCATCATCGCTCCAGCTTCGGTCATCGATCCACGATGGAAAAAATCGTGGTAGACGTAGGGCGCGGTCACAAAAGCCAGGGTTCCAATCGTCGCGGAGTAATCATGCTTTGTTTGGTTTCTGATCCACTTGTAGCACCCAATTGCCCCCAGTGCGCTCATGATTAGGTAAATCAATTTCACCGCTTTAATCGCCGAGAACCCTAAAAACATAAACGCAGAACCTACATAATATAAGAGGGGAGAGTAATATTTAAACAAAAAATAACCCGCTCCATGCCCAAAGCTGTCGATATAGCGTACCGGGAACTGGCCACTACCTAGCTCTCGATACATCGCCTCGATCCGCGTCACTTGGACGTTGTCATATACATGAAACAACCCGTCGTGCAAAGTTGGGATATTGATGAACAAGTAAGCTAGGATGATCAAGCCTACACTCAAGATTTTTTGATACATATGCTACTCTACACTAACAGATTATAATCAAACTATGCGAATGTTTACACCCAAATACCTCGCCCTCTCCCTCGTAGCCGCTCTTGGTCTCTGTTTTACTTTTTTAGTTCCGCCTTTTCAAAAGCCAGACGAAAATAGACACTTTTACCAATCGTCTGCCCTTGCGCGCGGTGTCACTACTTGTCAGGTGAGCAGTAGCGGTGAGGTTTACCTCCCACTTGATTCAGGAGTATACGATTTCCCCAAATCACTCAAATACGACGAGATTGCCCATACTCCTCTGCGCAAGTTTTTCCTCTCTGATCTCAGCTGGGAAAGGTACTCGCCCTCTGCCGTAACGTCAGCCAAGGACTGGTGTTCCTGGTCCTTTGTTGGCTACATCGTCCCAAGCCTGGGGATCATGCTAGGCAAACTCACGCACCTCTACCTAGTCGAGTTTTATTTGGCTAGACTCGTCTCCTTTATTTTCTTTTTCATTTGCTTGCTAGCTAGTCTCAAGCTAGCCACTCCGCGCGACAGTCGCTGGATCCTGTTTTATGCCCTCTTGCCCATGACCATTCACCAAGCGTCTTCTATTAGTTACGACTCACTGCAACTAGCTCTCCTGCCACTGATCTTCGCCTGGGTAGGGCGTTTTTTAGATCAAACGGCAGAGTCAAAGGAGGGTAGCTCACCGATTTGGTTTATTCTCACCCTTGGCCTGTTTGTTTTAGCCAAACCGCTCAGCCTTGTTTACTTGTTGCTGGTTTTCCTCATCCCCAATATCTCATGGCGCCAGACAATTTTGATTTTTAGCTGTTTATTAGTTTTGACTTTGCCTTATCTCAAGCCACTCCATTATCTGGGACTAGAAGGGGGAGTCGATCCTCAACTACAAATCGAGGTCATCACTCGCGATCCTCTCTATTACACCCAGGTTTTTCTCGAGACAATCAGCACTGATTCACTCGAAATCCTCAAAGGCATCGTGGGCAACTTTGGTTGGCTAGATTATCAACTCCCCATTTATCTTTACTTTTTTTACCTCATCGGCTTTGGTTATCTCCTCAGTAGTAGGGGAGTAAAAACAAACCAGCTCAGAACTAGTACTTTACTCGTCCTCCTCTTAGTTGTAGCGGGGTACTATCTATCAACATATGCGGCTCTTTATATCTCTTGGACGAGTGTCGGGCACACCACGATTAAAGGCGTGCAGGGTAGGTATTTTTTGGTCTTGATCCCCTTTGTCGGTTTAGTCATCCAGGAGCTTATCGCGAAAATCAAGTCTTCCACCCAGGCTACAAGTTTTGCTCTCTCGCTCGGTTGTCTCTTAATTTTGGGCATCGTAGTGGAGAAGATTTACTTGCGCTACTGGGATTACAGTGACTACGGCGTCAACGATTTAGGCGAGCCAAGTATCACTCACTCACCGGTCACCCTCAACTCACACAATTATTCCCTCAAACTTGAGGGTAGCGCCAAAGGGGTGGGGTTTTATTTCCATCTCGCCAGCAACCCACCAGTGACTACTACCTACCGATATACCCTCAAATCCAGTGACTGTCAGGAGACCAAACAGGTCGGCTATTTTTCCCTCCCGACCCCGGACAGATCACTAAAGCAGGTGGTAAACACGCATCCATTTTCCCTCCCCCAAACAGGGGTATGTTTAGCGCTCGAGCAAATCTCACCAAACACAGATCCCGCAGTAGTCATCCCCGAGGGGGACGCCATCCCTATTCATCCGCTCTACTTGATACCCAGTCTGACCCAATCTAGTTTATAATGAAATTATGCAGTGGTTTCCTGAGCTCAAAAAACTCGAGTGGACAGCGATCATTACGATCGTAGTAGTCTATGTCACACTCACCTTCAGCAACCTGACCAAGCTCCCTATGTTTGTCGACGAGGCGCTTTACTTGCGCTGGGGCCAAATAGCTGGAGCCGACGCAACATGGCGATTCATCAGTTTAACCGACGGTAAACAACCTCTCTACACCTGGGCAGTCGTGCCTTTCATGAAATATTTTGGCGACCCCCTCTACGGCGGCCGCTTTGTCTCTGCTCTTTGCGGACTATTTACTTTGCTTGGCGTGATGTATGGGGGCTGGCTCTTGTCAGGCAAAAAACTCGCCTTTTGGGCTGGCCTCGTAACCTTGCTCTCTCCGTTTCTATTTTTCTACAACCGTTTTGCAGTCATGGAAGGGATGATGATCATGTTTGGTGTCTGGGTTTTCAATCTCTCGATCCTTTTGGCTCGTACCAGGCGCCTCGATATTGCCCTCATCCTCGGTATCTGGACCGGGCTAGCTCTACTAGTCAAATCTCCCTCCATGTTCTTTATGCTCCTCATCCCAAGCGCCTACCTCCTCGTAGTCGATTTCAAGCAACTCTTCACCAAGCAGACATTTACCTTCTTGCTCCTTGTCACCATATCCTGGGGCATGGCCGAGGTCATCAACAATATCCAGCGGCTCTCACCCTGGATGTACATGATCAAAGAAAAAAACTCGTTCTTCATCGTGCCATACGATGAGATCTTTAAAGACATGACTCGTTTGACCAACAATTTCCAGGACATTTGGCGCTGGCATGCCGCCTATACCACGATCCCGGTGCTTTTGACTGCTTTAGTCGGTCTCTACTTCTGGTTACGCCAATCATGGCGCCAAGGTCTCCTCACATTTGGCTGGTTTTTCCTTCCTGTTTTTGGGACCGTTTTACTAGCCAAGTTATTCGCTCCCCGCTACATGGTTTTTACAACTCCCTTCCTTTTGCTCCTCTCAGGTTACGCGCTCAGTCTGATCAAAAATACCAAATCACAGCTCACCGTTTTTATCTTGATATCACTCCTCCCGCTCACCCAGTTATTCTCTCTCCTGCGTGACCCCATTCACTACTCGTATCTCAAAATGGATGAAGGGTATGTCAACGGCTGGTCAGCCGGCAATGGTACCAGGCAAATCGCAGAGTGGGCAGTGGCAAGAGTCAAAACCACGAGAGAGCCCATGACCATTTTTACCGAAGGGACCTTTGGCATCCTACCCAACGGACTTGAGCTTTACCTCCAAGACCAAACCAATCTCGTCACAGTCACAGGCATTTATCCAGTTGTCGATATCCCCCCTAGCGCGGTTGTAGCTCACGCCCAAACCAATCCAGAGACTTACTTGATCCTCAACAATACCTTGACGCCCGATGTCCCAGCTGGGCTCGAGTTAGTTGCGAGTTATGACAAACTGCGTGACAATCCCATGCGTCTATATAGGGTCATACCTAGGTGATTATGTCACGCACTCGCTTTTTTGTACTTGCCTCATTTATCCTCTCCACTCTCGTCCTTTGGTCAATCCGCCATCTTGGTGATTGGTACCCAATGCACGACTCGACCCATTTGGCACGAATATTACTGATGAGGGAAGCATGGGTCGATGGTCAAGTTCCAGCGATCTGGGCCAAGCACATCAATCAGGGTTTAGGTTACCCACTTTTCCATTTTTATGCTCCACTTTTTCACACGCTTTCCACCCTCTTCCTACGACTCCTAGCCACTCCAACGACCGCGCTCAAACTCAGTCTTTGGCTTACCACCTTTCTTGGGACCTTGGGGATTATGTTTTATGCTAAGCGTTGGGGTAGAACCGCCGCCTTGGTCAGTGGTTTTGCTTTTGCACTCTCTCCCTACCTCGCTGTCAGTCTTTATGTCAGGGGATCTTTTTCTGAGTACTTGAGTCTCGCTCTTCTGCCGTGGGTTTTCCTTGCGACCGAGCAGATCAATACACGTTTGAGGGTGGTATTAGCTGGACTTAGCCTAGCTTTCTTCCTTTTGTCGCACAACCTCATTCCGATTCTTGTCCTCCCCATGCTTGCAGTCTGGGTGATTTATCACAATTACCGCTCGCTCCGCATGGTCGCATTAGCACTTTTTCTCGCCATCTCACTCTCTGCCTGGTTTGTCCTACCACTGCTTTTTGAGCGGAGTTTTACTGTCGCTGACCAAGTTGCTCGTACTACATCGTATGCACAGCATTTTGTCGAGCCTTGGCAGATGTGGAATAGTACTTGGGGGTTTGGTGGATCAACCGCGGGCGTAGAAGATGGGATGTCATTCAAGCTAGGCAAGCTCCAAATTGTTTTAGGTATCCTAGGCATGGGTATAGCCCTTTATCGCAAAAATAGGGGACTAACTCTCATCTCGTTCTTTCTCGTAATTAGTATTTGGCTCACTACCTCTAGTTCTCATTTCCTTTGGTCTGCGAGTAGTATTTTGCAAATCGTTCAATTCCCTTGGAGAGCCTTGGGCTTGATCGCGGTATTTCTCGCCATCTTGTCCGGTTACTCAGTTAGTCGCATCTCCCTCAAACCCATGCGCATAGCCATGGGACTGGGACTTATCTCTGCCTTTATCTTCCTCAATCTCAAATACTTTACTCCCCAAGCAATCATTCAGACTCCACTTGATGAGCCGAGTTTTGAGTTAAGCCAGATCGAAGACATTGCCCCGATTGTCCCCGAGTTTATGCCAAAGTGGTTGACACAAGAAAATATTAAAATTGTTGGATCAACTACTCTTCCCTACGCCTATTATCCGACCTGGACTATTAAGCTAGATGGTCAAGAGGTCATAGCTTATCCTAGTGTCGAGGGCAAACTCTCATTCAACAATCCTCACAACTCTACAAACTACCAAGTCCAACAATCACACACAAAACTAGAAAAATTGAGTATCTTCATCTCTGTACTGACGTGGCTCACTCTCGTTTTATCTTTATTTATTCCTAAATTTTATGCCAAAAAATAAATTGCTTTTTTTTCTCTCCCTCGCTACTCTCATTGCCTATGGCTCATCATTTAAGTATGGATTTTCGCAGGACGATTGGTTTCATCTCTCGATTTCTCAGGCAACAACTTTTACTGAGTTTCTCAATTTTTTCAACCCTGCGCAAGTCAGTTGGATCTTCTTTCGACCACTCTCTACCCAAGTTCCTTATTGGCTCGCTTCGAGTTTATTCCCCTTGAGCTCTGCCCCGTATTTTCTACACTCTTTGATGCTCTGTCTTCATCTGGCCAATGCTTACCTTGCAACAAGGATCGCGCGCCCATTCTTGTCGGATTCGCTCGCATTCACGTTGGGAATAATTTACGCCATCGCTCCTCTCCACTTTCTCTCACTTTTTTATATCGGCGCCATCCAGCAGTTGATCTCGACTCTTTTTAGTCTGATCGCGATCCATTACTTCCTTATCTCCAAAGCTCGCTCGCAGTGGATCCTGGGCATCCTCACGCTCTCGGCTCTACTAAGCAAAGAACTGGCTCTGCGTTTACCCCTCATTTTGTTGGTTCTGAGTTATCTCAAAGATCATCGTATTTGGCCGACGATCAAACGGGTAATCGGTCCCCTAGTTGTCACAGTTCTCTATTTCGCTCTGCGTTACTTTGTCGGGACGCACTCAGCTAGTGAGTACGAAGTTGTCCTTGGTATCGGCACCTCGCTCGCTACTCTCATGTGGTATGGACTCTTCCTACTTGGGTTCCCTGAGTCAATCCTAGGATATGGTCTGGCTCGTGGGCGAGTCGATTTTTTCTCGTTCTTCACTCAGTCGGGCCCGCTCGCATGGCTGATTGCTGGGGGATCCTTGCTGATCCTCGTGCTTGCCGTTAGTCGTCTACTTACATTGATCAAGTCTCGCGCCTGGTCGTCACTAGTGATCTTACCGGCTCTATCGGTCCTGAGTATTTTGCCGATCATTTTCCTCCCTACTCACCGCTATCCCCATTATCTCGATCTTGCTCTCCTTGGGATGGGTATTTGGTTACTGCAGGGAGTCACAAAAATCACTCATCTTGTCAAAATTGGGCTCACCCTAGTCTGCCTCTCCATGCTGACCTCAATTGCCGTCGAGTCACATACTCACTGGACCATCAAACGCGCCGTTGTTTCCAAACAGATCATTTCACAGCTTAGTCAGCCAGGCGCATGTTCACAGCCAGAAGGGGTGGTTTTCACTGGGACATCTCTCGAGTTACGCGAACTAGGCTATGCTCTCTCTCTCGAGCATGCCCCGCGCATTATCTGTCAAAACCCGACTTTACCGGTATACTACAAACAACAACCATGACACAACAAAATCTAGACAATCTCAAAGTCCGCGCGTTCAAGGGAGTCTTTACTCTGACATTCCGCCGCCTCGTGCTCAAGATTATCGATACTGTCGGCCTCATCTTTTTGGCACGTGCTTTGACCACCGATTCATTTGGCATTTTTGGGATTATTAGTTTTGTTGTCTTTACTTTTCTCTCGTTTTTTTCAGATGTTGGATTTGGTGCCGCTTTGATCCAAAAGAAAACCGAGTTGAGTGACGAAGATACTCGGACTACCTTTACTATTCAGCAAGGGCTCGTCACGATCCTCCTGGTGATCGCTTGGGTCGCCTCTCCTTCTGTTTCTTCGTGGTACAACCTAGCGGATCAGGGGACTTGGCTAATCCGTGTCCTTTCCCTCAGCCTATTCCTTACTTCGTTTAAAACCATTCCCTCGATCCTCCTCGAGCGTGAGCTAAAATTCGAAA
Source organism: uncultured Pseudomonadales bacterium (assembly GCA_964493295.1). GTDB lineage: Bacteria > Patescibacteriota > Microgenomatia > UBA1400 > UBA12108 > CAJAUT01. The sequence goes on from CAZBML010000004.1 coordinate 14,741, forward strand.
AACTCATTATTCCCGAGATTTTAGAAACACTGATTTACAACTTAATCGCGGTGTTTATGGCGCTCTCTGGTTTTGGAGTCTGGAGCTTGGTCATTGCGATTTTGGCTCGAACTTTAGTGGGTGCGATCGCTCTCAACCTCATCAAGCCATGGCCCATCGGCTGGTCCCTGTCGGCAAACTCAGCCAAATCACTCCTCCATTTTGGAGTCCCATACCAGCTCAACAGTGTCATGGCACTAATCAAAGACAACGTGGCACCCACTTTAATCGCCTTTTGGTATGGCCCTGCCGCAGTAGCCTATGTCAACTTGGCTCAGAATATTGCGAGTCGCCCCATGGAGATCATCAATATTGTTAGTCGAGTTACTTTTCCTGCCTACTCTCGCATCCAGGGGGATTTGCCTAGGATCAAGCGCTGGATCGAAAAATCGGTCTCGTTTATGGCCTATCTCTACTACCCAGCCATCACTGGACTCCTCATCGTCTCACCCGGTATTTTGCAATATCTCTACGCAGACAAAGCCTCTAAATGGCTCCCAGCTTTGCCCACTCTCCTGTTATTTTTAGCCGGTGCTTTCCCAATTATCGTGACGACGACCTATACCAACGCGCTCTATGCTTTGGGTCGGCCTAAAGTCGTGCTCACCTTTATGGGGATCTACACTATCCTGACTTGGGGACTAGGTGCCCCGCTCATCTATCGATTTGGTTATGTCGGCATTGCGATGGCTGGCTTGATTATCACCTATCTCACGCTCCCATTCGTAGTCAGAGCACTCAACAACTTGGTTCCAGTCGAGACTTGGAACTCAGTCAAAAAACCTTTACTCGCCTCCCTGATTATGGGTTTGGTAACATATCTAGTCAATCAAGTTCTCACTCACTCCTTACTCACTTTGGTCGCTACTTGCTTGGTCGGAGTGGTAACATATATCATAGCGATTTACTTGATTGATGGCGATCGCTTAAAAGCCGAATTTGCTACTTATGCAAACCTAATCGGTAAACGCAATTTATGAACAATTCACACCTCGATCTCAGTATCATTATTCCAACGGTCAACGCTAGCGACGAGCTAGATCTGACTCTCACTAGTCTAGAGAAAAATTCCGACCTCTCCCTCGAAATCGTAGTAGTGGTTGATCCAGATTTAAATACTGGCAAAATTAACAAGCCAATCATCCAGGTTTGTAAAAAACATGGAGTCGAGCCACACCCCAATTTGCACAATTTAGGTCCCTACGGCAACTGGAACAAAGGGGCAACACTTGCCACCGCAGATTACTTGGTATTTGCCACCGATGACCAATATTTTGCCCCTCACTGGGATACTAATCTTCTCAAATCTTGGCGACCCAAAAGATTGGTTGCTGGACGCCTCGTCGAGCCAGGTGTCATCCCAGTATACAAAACCAATCTAGAGCAAGATTTTGGCACTATCCCAAGCGAGTTTAAAGAAGCAGAGTTTAATAAATGGTGCCAGGACCGACCTTCCGCGGGATTCGTCAAAGATGGCTTCTTTATCCCACTCCTCCAGAGTCGCAAAGACTTTGAGGCTTTGGGTCGCTACACCAATTCACACGATTTTGGCACTTCAAGTGCCAAAAGTAACGATTACGACTACATCAATCGCGCTCTCGCTAAAGGTTACCAGTTTGGGACTGCCGACAACTCTTATTCCTATCATTTTCAAGCCAGTTCCTGGAAAAAGAAAACTCTCAAACCAACTATTGCCGCCGTGGTTTTGACCCGTAATGAAGAGCGGGATTTAGGTGCATGTCTTCGCTCACTTTCTTGGGTTAATCATATTTTGGTGCTAGATGCAGGGTCAACCGACCAAACAATCCAGGTTGCCAAAAAGGCTGGCGCCACAGTCCTGACGCGACAGTTTGATAACTATAGTGCTCAGCGCAACTTTGCGCTCAAACAGGTAGTCAAATATGACTGGGTTTTTATGCTCGACGCGGATGAAACTTGTGATGATGAATTATCCTATGAATTACAGTCTTTTGCTAAAGATATTTATTTGGATGGGGTCGAGGTCCCGCGCAAAAATTACTTATTTGGCAAATGGATCGAGCATACCGATTGGTATCCTGATTATCGTCCTGTCTTTTTTCGTCCTAAACTAGGGAAGTACGTGGGCGAGGTGCATGAAGCCCTATCGTTCTCAAAAGATGCCAAGCTCGCAAAGGCCACAGGTCATATTCTCCATCACAACTACGATCGACTGAGCGAATTTGTAACCAAAAACCTGGTCGATTATCCCCTCAACTACGCCAAAATACTGGATCGGGAAGGGGTCAAGTTTAATCCGATCGATCTAATCGGCAAATCGATCGGAGAGTTTATGCGTCGCTACTTCCTCACTGAGGGTTATCGGGATGGGCTCTACGGCTTGATCCTTTCGCTCCTGATGGGAGTCCAGACACTCGTGGCCTATGCATATCTCTGGGAAATTCAAGGCAAGCGGGAAGAACTAACGTCATCAGAATCCAAGATGCTTTTTGCTCAACTAAAAGGGAAGGGGAGCGAGCTATCCTATTGGCTGACCACCATGGCGATCGATACCACACGTGGCGCCACCAAACTACTGCACAAAGTCCAACGCAAAGCGCTCAAACTAATCAAAGGTTTATGACAAAATCTCCTCGCAAGATCAAACACGCTGTAGTTCTCGTCAACTATTGCAATGCCAAAGACACCCTCCGCTGTCTCAACTCTATTGCCCAAACCAAAGATACGCCCCATGTGATCGTCGTCGATAATGGCTCGACCGACACTAGCGTGGCCGATCTCAAGCAAGCCTATCCCAACTTGGATTTAATCGCCAACCCAGTCAACGTAGGTTTCTCCCTCGCCAACAATCTCGGCATCGAGCGCTCACTCAAACTGGGTGCCCAAGTGGTCTATATTTTAAACAACGATACCGAGGTCGACAGCAACCTCTTCTTCCGGGGCTATCGCAGTGTGGCAAGCAAAAACCGTCTGGCTGGGGGTAAAATTTACTACGCCAAAGGTTACGAATACCATGGTCCCCAAAAAGGACTAGGGAATGTTTTATGGTACGCCGGTGGTCATTTTGATTGGAGGTCAGTCATCGCCAAACACGATGGGGTCGACGAGGTGGACATGGGTCAGTACGACAAAGTCCGACCAGTCGATTTTGTCACTGGGTGTTTTATGGCCATTCCGCGCCAGGTATTCAAAAAAATTGGTTTGTTTGATCCCTCATTTTTCCTTTATCTCGAAGACGCCGATCTTTGTTTGCGCGCCAATAAACTAGGTGTAGAGATCATCTACAATCCTAGTCTCATCCTCTACCATCTCAACTCCAGTTCGACGGTGGCTGGGAGTCGACTTGTTGATTACTACTTGACTCGCAATCGGTTCCTCATTGGCTACCGCTATGGAGGGATCAGGATCCGCCTCGCACTCCTCAAAGAAGCTTTGAGTCGTAACTGGACATCCCGTGTGAGACGCAGGGCATTTTTCGATTATTTATGGGGTAGAATGGGTAATAGAAATGACAAAATACCTCTCTAAATTCATTATCTGGATTTTCTTGGCCTCGATCGCTTTTCTTCTTTATACCAATTTGGGCCGTGATGGTCTATTTGATTGGGATGAGGGGATCTATGCAGAGTTGGGCCGGCAAGTCGTCTTAACGAGAGATTTACTTACCCCCACCTGGAACGGGGAACCATGGCTCGAAAAGCCACCCGGTGTAGCCTGGGCATCGGGTATCGGGATCGCGATCATGGGCCCCACTTCAACCGGCGCCAGGTTTGTCATGCCACTCTTTGCCCTCTACACTCTCTATATCGTGTATCGGCTTGGCTCGCGGCTCGGGTCCAAGACTCATGGTTTGATTGCCGCCGGGGTCTTGGCTTCACTCAATTTGTTCTTGGGCCGGACTCGCGCCGTTAATACCGACATGGCCCTTTTGGCCTCGCTCACGACCACTATCCTATTCCTCCTAGAACATCGTCCTGCCTGGTGGGTAGCTCTTTCCATTTTTGGTGGTGTTTGGTTCAAGGGTCTTGCTGGATTACTAACCTTGATAGTGGCTCTACCTATTTTCTTTACAAAATCAAAATCCTATCTCCTATCTACTACCTCCTATCTACTCTTATTTATTCTCCCTTGGCATCTCTATGCATATTTGCGCCACGGAGATTCGTTCCTGACTCCATATTTTTACGAGCAAGTGGTCCGGCGAGCTACCGCCCAAATCGAGTTTCATTTTGAAAACAGGTGGTACTACTTCAACTATCTCTGGCACAACTTGGGGCTAGGAGTGATCTTGGTTGCTTTTTTTGGCGCGATCTCACTCGTGCTCAGCCGCCGTCATCATCTTTATTTATTGTGGTGGGTCATGGCCCCCCTCGCCATCTTTACCCTCGCCAAAACTAGACTATTTTGGTACATCCTCCCCATCTATCCCGCACTCTCTCTCCTCATCAGCTATGCGATTGGCCAGTTCCAAGCAAAAGGTCCTGCCAGGCGCATAGTCCAGATTCTCACTATCGGTATCCTCGTACAATCAGTCATGACAGTTGCAACTTCAGTAGAACTAAGCAAGTCAAGTGCCGATCTGCCCGATCGCTTGGTTGTAGCTCACTCGCTCTCAGCTCTCTCAAACGAGCTCGCGGTACTAGTACCTCCCTCTGAGCGTTTATCCGAAGCCCTCTTGCCAGAAGTTGCCAAGCTCAGCTCTAGTTTCCGATATGGCGGCATGCCGAGCGTGGTCTACTACTTCCGTGGTCACGTGACTTTTTACTACGACGTCGACAAGTTTAGAGATTACTGGCAAACTACCGAGTCGCCCCTTGCGCTAATTGCCAGTGAGGATCTCTCGCTGATGCCTAGTTATGTCTATCCCGTCGCCTCTACCCCTACTTATTTAGGTATCACTAAAGGACTCTATGCTCAGCGTTAGTACCCAAATTGCCAGGGGCGATTCGCTCAAGACATTCGAAGCTATGCTCCGTAGCGTCTCATTTGCCGATGAGCTAATCATTTTCAATATGGAGCGAACCGACGACCAAGCTCTTGAGCTTTTCCAAAAGTACCACGCCAAAGTGATTAAAGTAAAAACTCCCAAAATTGTCGAAGTGATCCGTGATCGCCAAATCAGATCAGCCAGCGGGGACTGGGTGCTAGTTATGGATTATGACGAAATCATCCCAGAAGTTTTGCAAAATGAGATCCTCGCGATCACAGACAATCTAGCTTCTTGCTCAGCCTACTCCCTGCCGCGAGACAATTTCTCTTTAGGTTATCCTCTACGCCACGGCGGCTGGGAGCGAGACTACGTCGTGCGCCTTGTACGTGTTGCAGATTTCATCTCCTGGCCGACCAACATTCACAGTGCGCCGCACATGTTGGGGAGCACCATCCGCACTGTCCACGCCATGGAGCATCACAAGGACGAGAGCTTGGCACAGATGGTCGAGAAAACCGGGAGGTACTCCGCGATCGAGGCTCAGCAGTTTTTTGATGGTCACCTACCACCAGTCACCCCAGTGACTCTGCTACGCAAATCGATCATGGAGTTTGTGCGACGCTATTTCCTCAAGCGCGGTTTTTTGGATGGCAAAATAGGCCTATTTCAATCACTTTATCAGGGCTACTCCGTCTTTATTACCTACGCCAAGCTCTACGAGCTCCAGCACACAAAACAACGACACAATATCGTAAACATGGAGAAATAATCCACTACTCACTACGATAATTCGAATTATCGTAGTAAAAATATATGTCACAAGTATCAAAGTATCAGTTGAGCAACAAAGTATATGCCAAAATATTTACCTTATTTCCGCAGTTCTTGTACCGCATGACAACCAGAGGCAAACAATCAGAGTTGATAGACACTTTCTTTACACGTACAGAAAAAATCGTCATTGCCAAAAGAGTTGCAATCGCCTTCCTCTTAGTCAAAGGATACACCTACGACAAAATTGTCGACAAGATCAAGGTAAGTCAAGGTACCGTCGCCAAAATAGCCGATTCTTTAAAAGCAAATGACAAAAGCCTGATCAAGGAGCTAGATAACATTGCCAAAGAGGATGCCTTTATCGAGTTCCTAAACGCTGTCGGGTACCAGGTAGCTAAACTACTCCCGCCCAAAGGTGGTAACTGGTCATCATGGCGCGGTAGAATAGAAAAAGAAAAGCGAGACTCAACATCACCTTTCTAATTCAGTACTACGATAATTCGAATTATCGTAGTATATGCAAAGTAATCATATGAATAAAAAAGCCTTAATTGTCAGCCCGTATTTTGACCATTTGGGGGGAGGGGAGCGATACATGCTGGCGGCCGGGAGCGCCCTCGAATCACTTGGGTACGAAGTTTATTTTTCTTGGGACAATCTAGATGAAATCGGTGCCATGGCCAGTATGTTGGGTATCGATCTTCACGCGCCCAAGTTAGACAGCTCGATTAAAAACTTGTACTTCTCACACAACCCCCTCAAAATGTACTTGGCCACCAAAGCCTACGATGTGGTCTTTTATTTATCCGATGGCTCGCTCCCTCTCCTGGGCGCACGCCGTAATATCCTGCACATGCAGGTTCCGTTTCATTCGGTTGGGGGTAAATCTCTCAAAAATGCTCTAAAAAAACCCTTTATCTCTGCCTTTGTCGTGAACTCTCACTTTACCAAGCAGGTAGTCGACGCTGAGTTTGGATTTAGCTCAACCGTGCTTTATCCTCCTGTCGTCCCGATTCCACCTGGATCTAGTAAAGAAAACCTCATTCTCTCGGTCGGCCGTTTCGAGCCCTCCTTAAACACCAAACACCAAGATGTCTTAATCGAATCGTTTGCGCAATTAGCTCACGCATACCCAGACTGGAAACTAGTCCTAGCCGGGGGGTCATCGTCAGAAAAGTGGATGGCACAGCTCAAAGGTAAGGCGAGTGGTTTGAAGGTTGAGTTTGTCCCCGACGCCAAACACAGTGATTTGGTCGAGCTGTACCAAAAAGCACGTCTTTATTGGCACGCGGCAGGATACGCAGTAGACGAGACCAAAAATCCCGAGCTCACTGAGCACTTCGGCATTAGCACTGTCGAAGCGATCTCTGCCGGTTGCACCCCGTTGGTAGTACCCTATGGAGGGCAAAGGGAAATCGTGACTGACCCTGCGTTGCACTGGCGCACCATAGACGAACTCCTTGCCAAAACCAAACAGCAAATCTCTGCACCACGTGACTATGCCATAGATATCTCACCTTATTTAGCCTCTCACTTTGCTACCCAACTAGCCAAATTGGTCACTTAGTCTACATGAGCAAATACTCCAAAATACTCACAATCGTTATCATAATATTAGCCTTTGGACTCCGCCTTTATGGCCTATCTGCACGTGCACCTTTCGATTGGGATCAGGATCGTGACTACAGCCAAGTCCAGCAAATCGTAGGTGGTAAATATCTACCACTTGGCCCAGTAGCCAAAGGGGTAGGAGGGTTTTACTTGGGTTCGCTCTACTATTACCTCCTCACTCCTAGCTACCTCTTACTCAGGGGTGATTTACTCGCCCTCCCCTTAACTAGCATCATACTCGACGCTAGTGTGGCTGGTCTCTTATATCTCTTGCTCAAGCGGTGGTTAGGAAATGGGCCAGGTTTGGCGTTATCTCTGCTTTACTCCTCATCCTGGCTACTCATCGAGGCTTCACGCATTTCCTGGAATGTTGCACTAGTCCCACTTTGGAGCCTACTCACAATCTATGCACTCTCTAAAGTTATCGAGGAGCACTCCAAATTTCACTTGTATTTGCTTGCCTTATTGGCGGGCTTGACTCTCCACATTCACGTCACCACTATAGCAGTGATCCCCATTTTGCTCCTTTTTTTCCTTCGCCAACTCCATTTCCCCCTCTCCACTTGGATGAAGGCAATTATTATCGGGCTTATTCCCGCTTGTCCTCTAGTCATTTATGATTTACAGCACAGTTTCTACAACTTGCATCTCTTGCGCGATTTCC
>CAZBML010000005.1:0-17847 GCA_964493295.1 uncultured Pseudomonadales bacterium
TCATGACTATTTATCTAGTAAAATATATATTTCTGCCCCGTCCGCAGTCTTGGCCAACACATATTGTTGCGACAACTTAGAAGCCAACTCATTAAACTCACCTGACCCAGGTAGGATCACAATATATTTTGGTTTACTCATTTCCAGGTTTTCCATTACATAAGCATACTTATTCAGATCACGCACATGAAAGCTGACTATATACTTACCACCAGAAGGTAGTCTTTCTGTTAAATTGTAAATTGTTGGATCAGTACCCCAGATATATATTTGGTCATGATCAGACATTCTTTCATTCAAATACTTGGCTATTTCATAGTTTCGCTTCGCGTTGTCAAAGCGTCCCAAATACTCTTCCCACTCAATTTTTTTACTTACATATTCATAATAGTTTTTATATACGCTCACTGTTTCATACGCCCAAAACTTGATTTGTCGCTGAACTAATACCCCAATCCCCACGATCACCGCAATCCAAATCCAGGTCAAAACATTTTCCGCTACAAAAATAAAGGGAATCATTAATGTGAGCGGTGCCATCAGTTCTTGCAGATAATGTGGATAGGGTCTCGCCGAGAGTAGTGCTCCAAACAACGAGAATCCCAACCATAGCGCCGTAAACACAAAATTTTTATCCAAATATTTGCGCATCAAGTACAACATCAGAGCATATCCCGCGAGCACACTTCCTCTCACTACTAGCCCACTCCTAAACGGATTAAATGTATAACTATTGGTTGACCAAGAGGAAACATATCCCAAGTTTACTGTCAGCACTGTTGCCAAGTAGTCTGGTCCAGTCCCTTTGAGATAGTAGTAAACAAAGGTAGATACTAAGGGTATCACAAATGCTATGGCGTAGGCCAAAAAGGATTTCGAGAATATCGCCCTCACTCCTTCAGATATACTCTTCTTTTTATATACAAAAAAATATAGCCCTATTGCTACCATGTCAGCGATTACGGGGATTTTAAATAGCCACCCAATACCGCCCAGTAGTCCAGCTATCGCAAACTTTTTCCACTCACTCAACTTTGCATTAAAGAGCAAGACCACGGCAATTGTCACAGGAGCCATCATGAGCAACTCAGCATTTACCGTGAGACCTTCGAGTGTCGGCATACTAGTGAGAAACACAAACAATATCGTACTCACATACTGCAGGCTCGGGCGAGTTTTTTGCCAAAAGTACTCTGCTAGTTTGGCAAAAAACAAAGTATGAATCACCATCACAATCGCGAGCAATCCTCGGAAAGAAAACATTGTCGGGGCTAATCCAGCCATGATATAGATGAGTGGTGGTTTGTGGTCAAACATTGCTTTGTAGAGTGGGACTCCTTCGCTCCAGGCTCTCCCCATTACAAAATATATTTCTTCATCACCGTAATGGTGTGGCATCACAAAGCTCGGCAATCGAAGCACTAGTACGAGCACTACCAAAAAAATCATCCATTCGTATCTATTACACCAAGCATGTACATCCTTCCACCACTTACTCATACAAACATTCTACTCCTTAGGAGCGACTTTTTCAGTTACTTTATACTCGATATACTTACCCAACATTAGTCTGGTATGAGCGTCGATTCCTGGGAGTGCGGTGAAGAACAAGCCTACAATCGGCAGTGTCGCAAACTCTAGAGTCTCAAAAATCATTCTAAAGATTGAAAACTTTTTTGTGCCTTCCTTTTTCGGTCGCAGTTTAAAGTTCAGTACAATCATGACTAATAAGGCGAGCAAACACAAAGTCAAAATCCCAGACGTAACTTGAGGAAGAGTTTTACCTATGATCGTCCGCGAAAATTCCTTGTTCAAAAATGGTGGCAGGAGTGCTCCAATTGTGATTGCGAACCAGTTTACAGGCCAGAGGAAATGGTCTTCTAGTACCCGGATCACTCGTATTGTCTTCTCCCAGAATGGGACATCATCGGCCATTACCCAACGTGATACTACATAAGGCGTGTCAGATACACCCCAGGCCCAGCGTTTAACTTGCTCATATTGATTGGAATAAGTATTCCAGGTGCCCTCAGCTTCGGCCGCGTCCGCCATAATCGGGAGGAAGAGTGGTTCAACACTTACCTTGCCTTGGAGTGCAAAAAAAGCTTTAAAAAACAATCGCCAATCTTCCGGGATTACATCCGTATCCCAATATCCAATGGAATCAATCATTTTCAAACTCGCAGTATAAGTAGAAAAGTTAATTAACCTATCTTTTCTGGTTACGGTCGATAACAACATTACTGAAGCGGATGAAGAAAAGACTCTCACAAACAACGGTACTTTCCAGATATTGTTATAAAACTGCAAAATGCCTTGCCAGATTGTCGTGTATCGCATCGGAGAATCCAAAAAATGGTATGTTAAGCACGCAAAATATTGTGGTGGCAGGAGAGCATCTGCATCCTCGCTAGTGATAGTTACGTACTCGATATTCATTTTTTCTTCATCAATTAAGATTCGCTTAGCTTCTTTGGCCGCCCAAGATGTATTAGACGATTTACCTTTCACTTCTCCAGGCAAATCTGGATGGTAAGTAGCCCACAAATGTCCAAATCGAGATTTGTACTTTTCACTCAACAGTTTGGCTTTTTGTCTTGCCTCATCTCCCTCCCTATCCTCAAATGCCAGCATGATATGTAAATGATCGACGGGATATGTCTGCTCTCCTAGCCTGTCTAGTGTTCTCTCTAAAGTAGAAATAGGCTCCTTGTAGGTTGGGATAATGATAATATGATGAATCTTTTTCCAATCAGAAAAGTTAGCCACGTCACCCATCCAGTCATATAGCTGGAACGACTTCATCTTGAAATAACCAAGGATTGCCGTCGCCGCTGTCGTCATCGATCGATAAAACCAGTACACCGAAAAGGCGATGATGTAGTAGGCGACAACGTTTGGGATCACAAACGATCCCCAGACTGGGAACAAAATTAGAAACCAAGAGACCGTCCCAGGGAGGATCTCCAAGAATCGTTTAGTACGGAGAGGGTGTCTATGAATCCATTTTCGCAAATTTTTCATTGGAACTATTATAACTTGTATAACGTGTTTGCGTTCTTGGTTGTGATATCTTCAATTTCTCTAGTGCTTATTCCTCTAAGTTCTGCAACCTTTTCTGCCAGGATTGCCACATTAGCTGATTCATTTCTTTCATTACCTCCGCATGGAATACCCTTTTTATCTCTAGGCACCATGAGCGGACTATCTGTCTCAAGTAGCAATCTATCATCTGGCACTAGTTGTACAAGCTTAGACACTCTTTTACTCCAAGTTATATTCCCACAAAAACTCACGTAAAATCCTCGCTCAAGCACTTGTCTCAATCCATCCTCATCATGCGAAAAGCAATGGAATTGCCCTCGCGGCATATTAGGTAGCGTGTCGAGTACTTCTAGCGCCTCTTTCAGACTCTCTCTAGTGTGAATAATTACCGGCAACTCGAATTCTCGTGCCCGCAAGCACTGCTCTCTAAACAATTCTTTTTGCTGACTCATGCAGTTTTTTAACTCTTCAGTGCTCGCGTCCGTCCCAATCTCTCCAGTGGCGACAACGCCACCCTTATGCTCGGTGACTATTTTTCTTAAATCTTGAATCATAAATCTTAAATCAATCTTAGCTACCTCCTCCGGGTGCACTCCCACGCTGGCATAAATCACTCCAGGGTACTTCTTGGCCAGCTCCACTGCCTTTCTACTGCTCTCCACGTCTGTCCCCGGCACAATCATTTTCTCAACTCCTGCTATTCTTGCCCGCGCCAAAACTTCCTCCAAATCATCCTTAAAATCATCAAACCACAAATGCGCGTGTGTATCGATCAACATAGTTTAAATCCTCTCGAGTTCCCATACTGCACGAACCCAGCCGTATCCAGCTCCGTCTGGTCGATCGTCGATCCTTCAAAATTAGCACCCGAAATATCCGCTCCCCCAAACTTGGCTTTACTCAGTTTGCACCTATCAAACACCGCTCCACTGAGTTTGGCATTTTCAAAACTCACTTTATCCAGATCGCACTTGACCCATACAGTGTTTAACAGGCTCGTCCCGGAGAAATTGCATTCGCGTAGGTCGTAGCGGACAGTTTCACTTTTTACTCCTGATTTCAATTTCTGGTAAACACTATTCTCAATCACAGCCTGAGCAAAATCACATTTGATAAAAACTACAGGGGAAAAGTCGAGGTTGCTTAGCTTGCTCCCGGGGAAAGCACAACTTTCAAACGATGTTCCTTCAAATAGGACGCCGGTAAAATCACAGTTTTCGAACACACACTTGGTAAAGGAACTAAATTTCAAGTTTGTCGCGCCAAACCTGCATCCAGCGTAGGTTGTATCTCTTAGTTGCTCTCCCTTCAATTCTATCTCGTTAAATTGTTTATCGCGGTACTGCATATCTATGCGAGTCTCGGAAATAGCGACTCACCTTTAACTATTTTCTCCCCGCCAAACTGCTTGCGTATTTTCTCCGCCGTCTCCGGCATAAACGGCGCCAAATCTACCGCGATTTGTCTGATTTCACCCACAAGTTTAGTTAACGCTTCTTCTTGCTCGCTATCTTTCAGTTCCCAGACCCGCTTCTCGGATACGAATTGGTCGGACTTTTTTATTTTGTCCCAAATACTCGCCATCGCAGTATCAAACTTGTATTCACCCAGCGCATCTGTGACCTCAGTGCTCATTCTTAAATCTTGAATCTTAAATCTTAAATCTGATTTTTCCGCCATTGCCGCGACGCGCGCGACCAAGTTGCCTAGCCCGTTCTGCAAATCTGATTTGTACACCTCCTCAAACTTCTCCTTCGTAAAATCACTATCTTCAAACGGACTGACTTTGGCTAGCAAATAGTAGCGGAGTGCATCCACCCCGTACTTCTCGCTGTATTCGAGTGGGTCAATCACGTTACCAAGCGACTTGCTCATCTTTTGTCCGCCAGAAGTAATAAATCCGTGAATCACAATCTGTCTCGTGAAGGGTAGACCACCAGCGAAAAGCATTGCTTGCCACATCGAGGATTGCTGGCGCAGGTTGTCTTTGCCCGCGACTTGGACTGCGAGCGGTTGTTCTTTAGTTCCCCAAAACTTCTCAAATTCAGAGGGCCTGCCCTCCGAAGCTTCAGCGGAGGAGGGCCAGCCAATCGTACTTATATAGTTGGTGAGCGCATCAAACCACACATACATCACGTGATCAGGGTCACCGGGAACTTCTACTCCCCACGACATTTTTTCTTTGAGGCGCGAAATCGAGAAGTCTTGCAGTCCTCCCTCCACAAAATTGCGGATTTCCTTTTGCCTATGTGCCGGCACCACAAAATCGCTGTACTTATCCATGTGAGCAAGTAATGCTTTCTGAATTTGTGGATCAGAAAATTTGAAGAAGTAGTTCTCCTCTGTAATCAACTCGATCTCTTTGTTGGGATGCAAAAGACACTTGCCCTCCACCAAGTCAGAGTCAGTTTTCTCTAGTTCACATCCTACACAGTATTTAGCCTCGTAAGTTCCTTTTTCAATATATCCATTTTGTTCGCACCGTTTCCACAATTCTTGCGCGGCCTGCTTGTGATGTGGGTTAGTAGTGCGGATGAAATGGTTATAACTTAGATTAAGTGAAGATTTAAGCGCACCAAATTTAGCGGCATATTCATCAGTATAAGCTTGCGGGTCTTTACCTTCTTCAATGGCTTTTTCATATATCTTTTTACCGTGCTCATCAGTCCCAGTGTTAAAGAAGATCTCTTCACCTAAGGCCTTATGATATCGGGCAATCGCGTCAGCTTGGATAATTTCCAGGGCAAACCCGATGTGAGGTTTAGAATTGACGTAAGGCAGGGTAGTCGTTAAATAGTAACTTTTACTCATGAGCTAAGTATACCAGACTTATTTCATCAGTTTCTCGAGGGCGCGCGACAGACGAATACTCCACACATCGGCCCATTCTTCTGCTTTTACACGGTTTAGTGCCTGCTGGATACCACGGTTATTCATGTTCTCGGCAACCGAGGCGATCGTAGCCGTAGAGACTTTGAGCACGTCCTTTATGTGTTCATACGACTGTCGCTTATCCAAAAATACTGCTATTGCCAATCTTTTTGCAACATTCGACAACTCACTTTCTGTCATCAATGCCTTGAGGATGATCTCTGTATCAATCTCCGATTTTGCATCCGAGAGCACTTGGTAAAGTATTTTGTATACTTGACCTTCAATTTTTTTGTTGATTGTCTGAGTTGTTTTTTTCATGGCTATGATAGATATACCAACTTTCACACACTAAAGTCAAGAGCAATACTATTATCAGTCCAGCATGCATCAATCTCGCCACCGTGAGCCCAATTCCCAAGACGATCGTAGACGACATAAGTAAACTTTTCAGGGGAGATTTGATTAATAGTGCGAAGGTATACCAAATAACTATCTCGAGAAGTAGAAAAAAGGGGGAATATGAATTTGGGATAAAGAAATCCTTTAGTAGTAAAGGATCTACATAAACAATCACTACAACTAGACTACCCCAAAGAACTGTCAAACTCATCAATTTTGGTACCCACTTCATATTATGACTATAATAGCAGTATGGAAGTCACTACTCTAACCTTGATTTTTGTCTTTTTCTTACTCGGGTTTATGCTCCTGGTGTTCAAGTTCTTCAAGGATGACTTAAAATCACTCAAAAGCTCTGTAGACTCGACCAAAGATACCATCAATTCTAGTTTGATGAGCAACACCAAGGATATCAACGACCGATTACTGCGTGCCACCGAGGTCATTGGAGACTTGAAACGCGAAGCCGGTGCCTTTTCCGAGGTGAGCCGTTCCATGAAATCCCTCCAAGACTATCTCCAATCACCCAAGCTCCGCGGTAATATTGGCGAGATGGTGCTCAAAGATTTGATTAGTCAGATGTTCCCCGTCAGCTCGTTCTCGCTCCAGCACGCGTTCAAGTCCGGCAGTATCGTCGACGCCATCATTAAAACGGACGCAGGTCTCCTCCCGATCGATTCTAAGTTTCCCATGGAAAATTTCCAAAAAATGATGTCTACCCAAAACAAAGCCGAGATCGACTCACTCCGCCGCGCCTTCATCCGCGACATCAAAACCCACGTGACTGCCATTTCCAAAAAGTATATTTTGCCAGAGGAAAATACGCTTGACTTTGCTCTCATGTATATTCCCTCCGAGTCAGTTTTTTACGAGGTGGCAAGCGTAGAGGAGCTCATGGATTTTGCGAGGCATTCTCGGGTTTATCCCGTCTCACCCAACACTCTCTACGCCGCTCTCCAAACCATTCTCTTGTCCTTTGAAGGGAAGAAAATCGAGGCTAAAGCCAAAGAGGTTTTCAAGCTTATGCGTGGCATCCAAAAAGATTTTGGCAAAACTACCGATTCTATGATCACGCTCGGCTCCCATCTAACCAACGCCTACAACAAGTTCTCGCAGGTCCAATCCGAATTCAACCAAATCGGCCAAAAATTAGACTCCACTCGCCAGTTAACGGGTAGCGACGAAGAAAAATTACTTGAGAAATAGTGCATGACCAAAACCACCAAAGAGTTTGACGAAGCATACAAAAAGTTAAACGCCGAGCAGCGCTTAGCCGTCGATACCATTGAAGGGCCCATTATGCTGGTTGCAGGCCCGGGCACCGGCAAGACCCAAACGCTCGCTCTGCGCATCGCCAACATTATCAGGAAAACCGATACACCAGCGAGCTCTATCCTCGCTCTCACCTACACCGAGTCTGGCGCCCGTGCGATGAAGTCTCGCCTCGCACAGATGATCGGCTCCGAGGCCTACTACGTGAATATCTCCACTTTCCACTCTTTTTGTCAGGGAGTGATCAAAGACAATCCCGATATTTTTACTTTAAATCCATCAAGTGAGCCACTCTCCGATTTAGAACGACTCAAACTGATCCGTGGCATGATCGACAAAGCTAGTCTTAGCATCTTGCGTCCCACAGGTGCTCCCTACCACTATGCCTCTGCCATTCTTGGCGCCATCAGCGATCTCAAAAGAGAGGGGGTCGATCCCGCCGAATTTGAGGAGATGTTAACCGTCGAAGATCTCTTTCTTAAATCAGACGAGGGGAGTGAGCTGAAAAAAACCGAAATGGCCAAACGTCAGCGCAACCTATCCAAGAACCAAGAACTCAACCAGCTATTTCGTAAATATCAGAAAGTATTAAAAGAAGAGGGGAGCTTCGATTTTGAGGATATGATCACGAGTGTCGTCGACGCGTTCAAAGAGAATGAAGAACTCTTGCTTTCCTGCCAGGAAAAATACTTATATATTTTAGTCGATGAGTATCAGGATACCAACTCTGCCCAGAACGAGCTCCTGCTCCTCCTTGCTAAATATTGGGGCACACAGGCCAATGTGTTTGTCACCGGTGATCCCGACCAGAGCATTATGCGCTTCCAGGGTGCCTCCATCGAAAATCAACTGTCATTCGTCAAAACGTATCCCAACGCGAATGTTATCACTCTCAAGCAAAATTATCGCAGTACTCAAAACATTTTGGACGTCGCCGACTCGCTTATCACCCACAATAATCTGCGGATTAATGATGTCGTCCCCGGCATCGACTCCCACCTAACTTCTCAAATCGGGGCAGGTGGCAAAATAGGTATTGCAGAGCTATCTGGCAACACCGCCGAAGTTATTTTTATCGCGGAAGATATTAAAAGAAAAATCGAGAGCGGCGTTGAGCCAAGCGATATCGCCGTGATCTACCACAAAAACTTCGAGGCGACAGTCATCGCCGATACACTCTCTAAATACGGCATCGACTACACGGTGCAGGGCGGTGCCAATGTCTTATCTGACCCAACAGTCCGCAATTTTCTCAAAATCCTCAAAGTTATTTACGAGATGCGCGAGAGCAGGGAAGACGAAGACTTATTTACCATCCTCCACTACACGATTTTTGGCATCGACCCCCTCGATGTTCTAAAGATTGCCCGTAATGCAGGGGACGCTCGTCTCACGCTCTTTGATGTCCTGGGTAACCCGGAATTGCTAAACCAAATCGAGCTCACATCACGCCAAAAAATAGAGGAAACCTTCACCAAACTCAAAAACTGGTCGGCCATCGACGCCAACAAAACCTTCGTCGAATTTTTTGAAGACGTCTTGAATAAATCTGGTTATTTAAATTGGATTTTGGACGAGGGGACTATCTATAGCGAACAGGTCCGCGGAGCAGGACATCGCCTAGCCAAAATTAATACCCTGTTTGACGAAGTAAAGCGCATGAATAGATCTGATCACAATCTAGATCTCAAAGGTTTCATCGAAAACCTAAACATCATGGAAGCGAACCATATCAGGATCGAAGAATCGAGCTACGGCGTCAGTCGCAACGCGATCACCTTGACTACCGCTCACAAAAGCAAAGGACTCGAATGGGAGCACGTTTATATCTATAAAGCGATCGACGGTCTTTGGGGCAATAATAAAAAAGCTGAACTAATTAATCTGCCAGAATCACTACTCAAAAACGTCAAACCATCCGACAAAGAAAAAAACGAAGACGAGCGTCGCCTCTTCTATGTCGCCATGACGCGTGCTAAATCTAATCTGACTATTACTCGTGCCAAGACTTACTCAAACTACGGCAGGTCACAGGAGGCTAGTCCCACCATGTTCCTCGAAGAACTAAATAGCGACCTTCTGACTATGATTGACGTGACACACGTAGAAGAAACTGCTCACAAACATATCGAAAATATTTTGGGCAGTCTGGGCGTGCAAGATACTGAGGGGAGTGAGCAGGCATACTTGCAGGATATCGTGGACGGCTTTAAGCTCGCCGCCACTTCGCTGAACTCCTATTTATACTGTGCCTACAAATTCAAGCTAGACAAATTACTCAAAGTTCCTCACGCCAAAAAAGCCCACCTAACCTTTGGTACCGCCATCCATGCTGGACTCGAGCATTTTTATCTTAAATTCAAAGAAGACAATGCCATCCCCAACTTGGATTACTTGCTTTCGCAATTTCGCGCTTCCCTCACTGCCTCGGTGATTACCAAGCAAGACTTAACTGTGTATTTAAAAAAAGGGGAGGAGGTCTTAACTGCCTACTACAAACTTAACCAGAGTCATTTTAAACTCCCCCTCGCCACCGAGAAAAACTTGCACACTGCGATAGGTGATATCGAGCTTACGGGCAAGCTCGACCGCCTGGAGTGGAGCGACCAAGCGACTCGTCTCGTTCGTGTTGTCGATTACAAAACCGGCAAGCCCAAAACCATGGGGCAGATCGAAGGCACGACCCAGGACAGTGACGGCGAACTTCGACGCCAGCTGGAGTTCTACAAACTCCTCATCGATTCCGATAAGAGTCTCAACTACAAATTTGGGGAAGGTCTACTAGATTTTGTCGAAGAGCCAAGTATCAAGGACAAGTCAGGTGAACGTCGATTCCTGGTAACCGACAAACAAATCAACGAGCTCAAACAAACCATTCTCACCACCATGTCCTCCATCCGCGCACTCAATTTCCCTCGTACCACCGACCTCAAAAAATGCGAAAACTGTTATTTCAAAGATCATTGTTATCAAAATGGTTTGCCCACGAAATAATTTTCTCCTTATAGCTATATATACATTTCATTTAATGTGATTTAATTAATTTGTTATATAAATACAAGCTTGTTCTGAGCTTGTCGAAGGAAGGAATCACTATGCCCGCAAAAAAGAAAGTCAAAAAACCTTTAGTTAGTAAAAAAACTCAGGAAGAATTTAAAGTCGAAGGTAAGAAAGTAGTTAGCAAAGTCAAAGCTTTGATCAAAGAGGGTAATGTCCGCAAAATCACTGTCAAAGACAGCAAGGGCAAAGTAATCCTCTCTCTTCCCGTCACTGCTGGGGTAGTCGGAGCTCTCCTCCTACCTCCCTTGGTTGTTATCGGCGCAATTGCCGCTCTCCTAACAGAATGTACAATTACTGTTCAGCGCGAAAAATAATTATTTAAACTTGCAATCAGAGAGAGAGGTGAAAATTTCATGCTAAAAAAACTTTTCAAAAGATTAACTGCTAAAAAAACAGTTAAAAAAGCTCCTGTTAAAAAATCCGCTCCCAAAAAGGCCGTAAAAAAGACGGTTAAAAAAGTAGTTAAAAAAGTCACCAAGAAACCTGTCAAGAAAGTTGTCAAGAAAACTACTAAAAAAGTCGCTAAGAAACGAAAATAAAAAACTGGGTCGTGACTACTCTATTCCTGCCTTTAGTCACGACCCTGTGCCCCCAACAAAGCCGAAGGCGAAGTGGGGTTTGAACCTTTATTTCAATAGTCTAAGAAGTTTCCATCGAAGTCCATCTAGGAACACATAAAGTTTGTATAGCAGTGGCATGGCCACATAATCCCATGTGCCTACATACTCTACGTGCCTTGCTCCGTATCCCGATTTAAAGTTGTGGAATCCGTACCACGGATCGTGACTATCTGGTTCAGGCCCTAGTGCTCCCCACATATCTAGATAATGCAGTCCCCATTTCTTGGCCAACTTGATCGCTTCCCACATCACTAGGTTGTTCGCCATGACCTCTCGATGCTCACGGGTACTAGCACCGTAAGGGTAGTAGAGGCTGTCACCAAACTTAAACAGTACCCAGGTTGTAATAATCTCTCCCTCATATTTTGCGGTTAACAAATGTGCAATACCGGCAGGATGTAGGGTGTCCCACATTGTTTGGTGATAATCTCGGGAATGTGCGTAAAAGCCTTGTCGTTTAGTGGTCTCCTCGGTGAGTTGTAAGTATCGCTCAAATGCGGCTTCACTATTATCAATCTCGACCATGACCCCTCGTTTCTCAGCCACCTTGATGTTGTATCTTGTTTTCTGTTTAAAACTCGCAAGCAATTGCTCCTCGCTCGGTGTCACATCCAGTACAAAGTTATATTTGGTAAACAATGGTCGCCCTGCGACAAATCCCCATTTCCTAAAATCTAACAACTCTTTCTGAGAATCTTGTGCTTCTACTTTTGGCTCTACCTTAATAAAGATGCAATTATTTTCTTTGGCAACTTTTCCTAAAACTTTTACTTGCTCTTTGGTGGGCATTGGGCCTTTGGGTAGGTATCCGACATTCCATGGGGTATGGGGGATCTTATGGATCGTGATCTGCATCCCACCTTCTCGCACTACCTTTACTCCCGTAGCCTGCCTAAACTCCCCCCACTCGTACGCTTGTAGGGGGTGACTTACTTGTTTGTTCCACTCTTCTTTAGTCATAAAGACATTCTAGCTGAAAGTTTCATATCTTGACACCATTTGCTACAATATCGGGCATACTACAACTACAATTAGTCTGGATTCTCAAATGCATATACAAACCTCTAGACACTACAACAATGAATTAGAAGTTTATTCATTTGTGGCAGAGTTCAAAAATCACAACAATCTAACTCCGACTGATATTGTAGGATTCTACGCTATACCACACACGGTCATGAACGGTATTCTGCGATATTTAGGAGTTGATAAAGAAGTAGTCGACAGCCCGCAACATATCTACGATTCTAATTTGAGAGTTTTAGAAGATATAAGAAGACCCAATAATAATCTATTTGGAAAACAAGCAAATAGAGCAATAACATGGATCAGGCCCAGACAAAAACAGCCCGTTGTTCAAAGTATTTTTAGTACATTCCGCGAAACAGCAACGGATCAACTCCCTGCAACCATATACCTATTTGGAAAACAAGCACTTAGCGATTTCTTACAGGAATTCGAGGTAAATATATAGATTTGACGAACCAATCTGCAGATTTATCTATTTAAGAGTTCTTCTACACTCATATTCCCCGAGAGAAAATCATCGAGAGTATCATCGCGGAGGGCGTCAATCCGGATTCCAGATTTTTTGGTCTTAAACTCAGCGCCATGCTGTGTCCAAAAATCTTTTTCTGACTTTCCGATATTCTGATAATCGGTTTTACCGACACTCTCATTCCCTGAGTTTTGCGATTGTCTGGCATATTGAAATAAGGCAGGGTCAATCTCGTCAATAAACCTGGACCTGTTCTGCGCGCTGGTATTGCCCCAGATTACTCTCTGTTTGGCCCACGACAGATACAATTTATACTTAGCTCGCGTGATGCCCACATACGCCAATCGCCTCTCCTCCTCCATCTCCTCTAGTTCCATCAGTGATCTAGAGTGGGGGAATAGCCCTTCTTCCATTCCAATCAAGAAAACGATCGGGAATTCTAGTCCCTTGGCGGCGTGCAGAGTCATCAAAGTAACTGCCTCCCGCTTGCTGTCGCTACCAAATTTCTCACCTTCCGAGTACTCACTTTGCACAAGAGCAACATTCTCTAAAAATTCGCTTAGGTTATCAAACTCCGTGGCCACGGACTGGAGTTCTTTAATGTTTTCAATTCTCGCCAGCTCTTCTTCAATTTCTTCGTCAAATTGTTGGAGATACTGCGAGTTCTCGAGTACTTTTTCGAGTAGTTCCGATGGAGTGGCCGCCTGCACGTCCATTTCGTGGGGGATGTTTTGTACTTGTGCTAGTTTGCGCTTACCTAGTTTCTCCACTCTCTTCAAACTAATCTGGTCCTCAGGGTTCAACACTACGCGCAAATAGGAGAGGAGATCTTTTATTTCCTTCCGCTCATAAAATTTAGTCCCGCCAATCAACACATAGGGTATCCCAGCGCGGATAAAACCTTCTTCAATGCTACGTGATTGCGCGTTGGTACGGTAGAGGAGAGCAATATCACTCCATTTTGTAGGGGAGGTCCCCTGTGTCTGCCCGCCAACTAGTCGTTGTATTTCACCCACAATCCGCTCAGCTTCATCGCTTCCGCTGTACGCTTCGATCAGGGTAATTTTGTCGCCAGCGCCTTCCTCAGTCCAAAGCGAAAGAATCGGGTGGTTCTTGTTGTGGCCAATCACCTGATACGCCGCGTCCAGAATATTTTGGGTTGAGCGATAATTGCGGGACAGTTTTAGCTCAGTCAAGTTACCATATTCTTTTTTTAGTTTAGCCATATTGCGATAATCAGCCCCTCTCCACTTATAAATCGACTGCGACGCATCACCCACCACGGTTAACTGTTTATATTTCTTGGCCAGAAGGGTAGTAAAGAGGTACTGAGCCGTATTGGTATCTTGGTACTCATCAACAAAAATATACCGAAATAAATCTTGGTACTTTTCTAAAATGGATGGATTCTCTTGTAGGAGTCTCACTGTCAGATTGAGTAAGTCGTCAAAATCGACTGCCCCGTAAGCTTTTAGTTGTTTTTGGTATTTTTCATATACTTGTGCCGCCACTTCCTGAAATGGTCCGTGCGCCATTGAGGTATATTGCTCAGGGTTGACCATTTCTTGTTTGGCGCTCGAGATAGTTGACATGAGCGATCGCGGTTTGTAGCGCTTGGGATCAATCGAAAGGGTAGTCATAATTTCCTTAACCAGCGCTTCCTGATCACCGTCATCATAAATCACAAAATCGCGCGACAGCCCTGCGGCCTCGCTGTCCCGTCGCAAGATCTTGGCAGACATTGAGTGAAAAGTACCTACGTTCGGCACTCGCTTACCCACCACTTTGAGCAGTCTCTCCTTCATCTCTCCCGCGGCCTTATTGGTGAATGTCACCATCAGGAGTTGATCAGGAGCAATAGTACCGCTATGGATCAAGTAAGCCGCCTTGTAGGTTAGAGTTTTAGTTTTGCCACTCCCTGCACCGGCCATAATAAGGAGGGGGGATCCGATATGTTCAACTGCGGCTTTCTGTTCGTCGTTAAGTTCATCTAAGTATGCAAATGCCATGTCATCCATAATACCCCAAAAATACCCGCTTGGGTTATACTACTTCTATGAACTTCCTTGTTATCGCCAACTTCAAGTCCAATTTAACTAAAGAACAGGTTCAATCTTGGCTTAAAACCGTCAAACCCGTGCCTGGCATGGTCATCGCCCCCTCATTTCCTCATCTTCCTCTCTTCTCGCATCTATCTCCCAGTCTCTCACTCTGTGCCCAGGATGTCTCTCCCTTCCCCGTAGGTTCATACACTGGCGCCGTCAATGCTACTCAGCTCCGGGACTATGGGGTCAAGTACACCATTGTCGGCCACTCGGAGCGACGTAGATATTTCCACGAAACTCCCGCCGATATCGCTAGCAAGATCAAAGAACTGCTCGCAGTCGGGATCACTCCACTAGTCTGCCTAGAGCGCGATCAAATCGCACCCCAATTTGCTCTCCTCGACGACGATCAAATCGACAACTGTCTCTTCTGCTTCGAGCCTTCTGCCGATATCGGTGGCACCACAATCGCCCCGCTTAGTCTAATCAAAGAAGTGGTTGCCGAGATTCGCGCATTTGCTCCTCGCTCCAACGTTATCTATGGTGGATCTGTCACACCGGACAACGTCTCACAGCTTCTCCCTCTGGGATTAAATGGAGTATTGGTTGCGACTGCCTCACTTGATCCAGCTAGTTTTTTATCTATTATTCGCGAGTGTTCCCATGTTGGCTAAAAAAATACTTCTTGCGATATTTCTGTCGGCTTGTGTCTTGACTGTCTCGTGGTACGTCCGCAATCAGACTGTCAAAAACATCGTGAGCGGCGTTATCTCAGATCCTTCCTCTGTCCTCAACTCATACGAGGGTAACACCAACATTTTACTTTTAGGTATTGGTGGCGCCGGCCACGAAGGCTCTGATTTGACCGATAGCATGCTAGTACTCTCGCTCAATCTCAAAAATAATACTGGCACTACTATCTCTATCCCACGAGACATCTGGGTTCCCTCGCTCAAAGCCAAAATCAATACAGCTTATCACTACGGCAACGAGCGACGTGAGGGGGGAGGACGAGATCTGGCCAAATCGGCCGTGTCAGAGGTCTTGGGGGTACCTATCCACTATCTTCTCCTTGTCGACTTTAGCGGGTTCGTCAAAGCCATCGACTCTGTCGGTGGGATCGACTTAACGATTGACAATACTTTCGATGACTACAAATATCCGATCCCCGGCAAGGAAACAGTCGAGCCAGAGAGCGATAGATATGAACATATTCATTTTGAAGCTGGCAAGACACATCTAGATGGAGCTACTGCACTCAAATTTGCTCGATCACGTTATGCGCAGGGGGAGGAGGGGACCGACTTTGCGCGTGGTCAGAGACAACAAAAAATAATCCTCGCTTTTAAAGATAAACTCTTTTCTGCTGGCACTCTCTTTAATACCGAAATTATCGAGCGGTTAAAATCCAGCTTATCTTCCTCCATCGATACAGATATTACGAGCGTCGAACAGGGGAGCTTTATCAAGCTCGCTTTATCCCTAGGCAATCAAGACAATATTTCTAGTATTGTCCTCACCGATCACCTCAAAAATCCCAAATCTACTCGTGAATATGGTGGGCAGTGGGTTTTGATCCCGACAACCACTCAAGAGGATCTTCATGCTTATGTTAAAGCAAATCTGGCAAAATAAAATATCTTTCTTCACCCTGTTTTGGTTGACTGCCATCCTCATCCGACTCTACGGACTCACAATTCCTGCGCAATATTACGATATCGGTACTTACGAGTCTTGGTCTCGTTCATTTTGGCTTCAATCACCCAGCTTATTTTTTAGTACCGTCTGGTCAGACTATCTCCCTCTCCCGATCCTGACATTCGCCCCTATCTCACTTGTAGCCGATTTTTTCCATGCTCCATTTCCCTACGTCTTTAAATTACTCCATAGCACAATCGAGCTTGTATTGATTTATTTCGTCACCAAGTCTGTAGCTTCCAAATTTCTCATTCCTATGTCCTGCTTACTGTTATTATCCCCAGCGCTAATTGGCGACAATGCTTTTTGGGGTCAAGTTGACACGATCCCTGCACTTCTTGCCTTGCTCTCACTTACAAGAATTATCAATCCTCAGACCTCACTCCTCTCTTCTAGCATCTTATTTGGACTGGCAGTTGCCTACAAGCCTATCATGGTGTTAGTGGCACCTGTTCTGTGGCTCATCACCATCGTTCAACAACGACCATGGTGGCAATTACCTACTTTTTCCATGATCACCTTTTTCCTCACTGGGGTTCCTACAGGTGGACTGGGGTTTATTTCTCATATTTTCGACCGCATCACTTCACAAACCGGTACCTACCCATTTTTGACGGTCAACGCTTTCAATTTTTGGTCGCTCCATCCCAACTTGAGTTGGATTCCAGATTCTACTAGCGTGTTCAATTTATCAGGCCAGACGCTGGGCACCATACTCTTTGTCTCTCTCACTCTCTTCACTTTTAATGCTTGGCGCAAACGAGATTTTTCTCCCCAGTATGGCTGGCGAGTTGCCGCAACTATTATGATTGTCTTTTTTACTTTTACGACCCGCATGCACGAGCGACACCTCCTTTTTGGTTTACCCTTTCTTTCTTTAGCAGTCATGACTGACTACTACCTCCTCATTCCCCTTACTCTCTTAACTACCACCTTCGTGCTCAATTTATACGGTGCATACTATTGGGTCAATCACGCTCAGCAATGGCCATTTTCACTCGCGACCGTCTCTCTTATTTCTTGGGTTACAGTCCTTGCGGCTTTGTTGTTAGTCTTCGTTTGGTCATGGCCTAGTTTATTAAAATCTATTTTTATTAAAGTAAAATCCAACCAGTTGCTGGTTGGAATCTTGATTTTTGCTTCCCTCCTTCGTTTCGTCAATCTCTCTCATCCACCTACCTACATTTTCGACGAAGTCTACCATGCTTTTACCTCCCGTGAGTATTTAAACAATCACGCCGAGGCCTGGGAGTGGTGGACTACACCCCCAGAAGGGGTAGCTTACGAATGGACTCATCCTCCTCTCGCCAAGTACGGCATGGTAGCTGGGATGTTG
>CAZBML010000005.1:17947-19777 GCA_964493295.1 uncultured Pseudomonadales bacterium
TGCATTTTTTATTCGCTATCCGCTTGTCACTAATAGTCTTAACCGTTTATACGCTAACTTTTACCCCGTTTATTTTGGCTGGTCATACCTGGGCGCAGTGGTGGGAGCTCCACCGCCAAATGTGGTATTACCACACGCACCTGGTCGCCACCCATGCTTACCAGTCCACCCCCATCAAATGGATCTTCGATTTGCGGCCAGTATGGTACTACGTCAATTATCAGGACAACTTTCTCTCCAATATCTACGCAATCGGCAATCCGATCATTCTCTGGTTGGGGTTGTTCACCGCCGTTATCAATTTTAAATCTCTTTTCCTGTATCCATACTCCATCCTATATTCACTTTATTTTGTTCTCTTCATTCCTTGGATTATTTCTCCTCGGATCATGTTTTTTTACCACTACCTTCCCTCTGCCTACTTTTTGACTACTATCTTGGCGAGCTGGTTGGTAAGTTTAAATCGTCCTTATCGTCATCTACTTCTTGCGCTCTCTATCTTAGGGTTACTCCTGATTAGTCCCATGTTGTACGGCCTGCCCACCTCAAACATTTACTGGGACAATTTATTCAAGCTCTTTCCGACTTGGCGCTAAAAAAGTTACTGCCTCTTAAAACATCAAAATTCCAAATATACCAGCGATCAACAACAACAAACCAATTCCTACAGTTCCCGCAGTCACTTCAAACACACCAGTCACTGGTGTTCCTTCACTAGTATCTGGCATAGCGGCTCTTGGAGATGGCGATGGGGTAGGGGTCACGGTTGTCCCACCTCCAAGTCCAGAGGACACACTAGGACTCGGACTCGGTTTCGAACTTGCGGTGGTATTTGTCGTGGTGCTAGTAGATTGTGCCGTAGTTTTGTTGGCATCTAAACAGGCAGTCTGCGAAGCGTAGCATATTCCAGTGGTTCTGCCAGGTTCCCAGTCCTGCAGGTTGGCCGCACAAGTCTTATTTGTCTGACCATCACAATCGACATCCTTTGAGTCATAGCTCCTGTTTGTAGCTACACACAATTTACTTACGGTGTTGAAATAATATCTGGGAGAACAAATCGCTTTGGAGGCTAGACAAAGCTCTTCAGTTTTAAAACACGACCCCCCAGTTTTACCAGGCAATGCCTCCTGTAGATTCACTACACATGTCTTGCCCGTTCCACCATCACAATCCATTTCCGCGGAGTTATAGTTTCTTGTTGTCGCTACACATCCCTTTGAATCTAAACTATAGTAGTATCGCTTAGAACAAGTTGTATCGCCGTTAGTTGTCGTTGTAGTGGTGGTAGTTGTTGTGGTTGCACACCAGGTCTTGCCACTGGGTGGTTGTAGTCCGGCACAGGTAGGTGGATTGACTATCAAACAATTAGGTTTTGTGACACAACTACTCGAAGTGGATGGTGCGACAGATGCCTCAGTATTGGTAGTACCTGTTGTATCAGCGGCACAATACGGTGCAATTCTATTACCCGCCGCATTGTAATTATAGACCTGGTGAGAACCGGTGGGACAGGTTGTAGGAGTTACCTCATTAATCCCCACTTTTTCTCTGCTATAAAAAAAGTATCCTACTACTACTCCAATTACAATTAAAATGGGCAGAGCAATTAGCAATATTTTTTTCATAGCACCAGTAGTCCCAGTCCACCAATGATCAGTAATAGTAGTCCGAGGGTGAGGGGTAGTGCTGTCACTTCAAACACACCAGCAACTGGTAGGGCAGTAGGTGCCGGAGAGGATGTAACACTCACTCTTCCAGTCGCATCAATTGAGACACTACAACTATCTCTTTGTCCGTTGGTCGAGGTCACCTCAGCTGTGTTAGCGACCG
>CAZBML010000006.1:0-14460 GCA_964493295.1 uncultured Pseudomonadales bacterium
TTTGTTCTCGAGGACTTTTTTGACTACCCAGCCGTCGTCGGCTCCACTATTTTTGGCGAGCCAGCGAAGTGGTTGCTCAAGGACTGATTTGACTATTTTAATACCTACTGCCTCGTCTTCGCTCTCTGAAGTCATTTTGTCGAGGACAGAGGATGCGCGAAGGAGTGCAACTCCCCCGCCAGCCACGATACCCTCTTCGATCGCCGCCTTGGTCGCGCCGACGGCATCTTTGACTCTCTCTTGGATCTCTTTCATCTCGACTTCGGAGGCGGCGCCGACTTTGATAACGGCAACACCACCAGTAAGCTTGGCTAGACGCTCGACGATTTTTTCTTTGTCAAAATCGCTCTTGGTAGTTTCGGCTTCGCTCCTGAGTTGGGTGACACGAGCTTCGAGCGATTTTTTGTCGCCTTTACCACCAACTATTTTGGTTTCGTCTTTGCTGGCGACAACTTTGTCGGCACGACCCAGATCCTCGACTTTGACTGAGTCGAGCTTTCGACCCAAGTCACTGGAGATAACAGTAGCGCCAGTCAGAATCGCAATGTCTTCGAGCATGGCCTTTCTGCGATCGCCAAAGCCGGGAGCTTTGATGGCGAGGACATTAAATGTACCGCGCATTTTGTTGACTACGAGAGTAGCCAAAGCTTCTCCTTCGACGTCATCAGCGATAATCACCAAATTTTTACTGACTTTTACAAATGACTCGAGGAAAGGTACCATTTCTTGGATGCTCGAAACTTTTTGGTCAGTAACCAAAATATAGGGATCTTCCATGACAGATTCCATGTGATTGGTGTCGGTGACAAAGTAGGCAGAGACATAACCTTTATCAAAGGCCATGCCGTCTTTGTGCTCGATTTCGATTTCGAAACCCTTGCTCTCTTCGACCTCAACTACCCCGTCTTTGCCGACGAGGGACAAAGCCTCGGCAATTTTTTGTCCTACACCTTCGTTTTGAGCAGAAATAGTTGCTACTTTGACCCAGTCATCTTTTTTGACGTCGGTTTTGACTTTTTTGAGCTCGGTAACTACGGCCTCGACAGCTCGATCGATACCTCTTTTCATGAGCATGGGGTTGGTACCGGCTGTGACATTTTTCATACCCACTGAGACGAGCTGTTGGGCTAGGAGCGTGGCGGTAGTAGTACCATCACCGGCGGCATCGTTGGTTTTACTGGCGGCTTCTTTGACTAGCTGGGCACCCATGTTTTCAAAGGCGTCTTCGAGCTCGATCTCTTTGGCGACTGAAACGCCGTCGTGAATGATGTTGGGAGCACCCCATTTCTTGTCGATCGCGACATTGCGACCTCGGGGACCGAGAGTGGTGACCACTGCGGCGGCCAGCTTGTTGACACCTGAGAGTAATTTTTGGCGGGCGTCATCGCCGTAAATGATTTGTTTAGCGGTCATAGGTATCTCCTTTTATTTAATTACTGCGAGTATGTCTTCGAATTGAAGGAATTGATATTCAACGGTGCCCATTTTGACGTCGTTCCCGCCCCATTTTTTGTAGACGACTTGATCGCCGACTTTGACGGGTGAGCTAATCTCGGCACCATCTTTGTGGGTAGAGGCTCCCACGGCAATCACGGTCCCGGCTTGAGGTTTGTCACCGGTGTTGTCGGGCAAGTAAATACCGCCCGGGGTTTGAGTTTGTTTTTGGCTTGGCTCGACTAAAACGTAGCCAGGCATGGGGGTTAGTTTTTTTGGATCTAGTTGCATAGCTCCTCCTTTAAAATAATAATTTTAGCAGTTAAACGATTCGAGTGCTATATTAGCTTAGTCAAACGAACCTTGTCAATGGTTAGACAAGCTCACTAATGATTGGTATACAATAACAAAGTATGAATGGAACAATGCTGGCCGTAGTAAAGGAAAAACCAGAGCCCGGGGTTGCTGTAAAGCAAGTGCCAATACCGAGTCCTGAAGAGGGTGAGCTGTTGATCAAAGTGAAGGCGGCGTCGATTTGCGGTACTGATATAGGGATTTATGACTGGACGCCATGGGCTGAATCCCATATTAACCCCCCAATTGTGATTGGTCATGAAGTACTGGGGGAAGTAGTCGAGATAAATGGTGCGAGCGAATCGGTTAAAGTGGGAGATTTGATTTCTTCTGAAACCCATATTTTTTGCGGGAA
Source organism: uncultured Pseudomonadales bacterium (assembly GCA_964493295.1). Lineage (GTDB taxonomy): Bacteria > Patescibacteriota > Microgenomatia > UBA1400 > UBA12108 > CAJAUT01. The sequence continues at coordinate 2,144 of CAZBML010000006.1, forward strand.
GTGTTTCCAGTGTCAGAATAACAGACGTCATATTTGCGAGAACATGCAGTTGTTTGGGATCGGGAGAAATGGTGGTTTTGCCGAGTATGCAACTATACCTATCCGGACTAGCTGGAAAAACGATCCTGAGATCAAGCAAGATTGGATGTCGGTACAGGAACCATTTGGAAACGCAGTGCATGCGGTAACAAAGGCGAGCGTGGTAGGCAAGAAAGTGGTAATTTTTGGGTTGGGACCAACTGGACTCGCCGCCTGCGCGGTAGCAAGGGCCAAAGATGCCAGTGAGGTAATAGGGATCGACCCAGTCGAGTATCGGCGCAAGTTGGGAATGGCGATGGGATGCGACAAAGTTTTTGAGGCACTACCTACAGAGTACGACAACGGGTGTGATGTGGTGATTGATATGTCTGGATTCCCCCCTGCGATTGCAAGAGCATTTGACGCAGTCAGAATTGGCGGAGTACTCATGGCCTTTGGGATCCCCAAGACACCTATTGCTATTGATTGGGGTAAATACATGATCAATAAAGAACTGACTATTTTGTCTGTGTTTGGACGACATATCTGGGAAACTTGGGAGGAAACGACAAAACTGCTCAAATCAGGCAAAATCAACTTGGATCCGATTATCACCCATCGTTTCCCACTCTCACAGTTTGAAGAAGCTATGGCAGTGATGAAGTCGGGACAATCGGGCAAGATTGTGCTCACGCCGTGAGACTAGATTTAGGATATAAGATTTATGATTTAAGAAAGGACAAAATAATATGCGACCATGGGAAGATCCTAATTTAGTAGTTCCAGACAAAAGAGTGGTTGAATCGCCGCAGGGCGCGTGGCTGATTGTGAATGGGAAAAAAGTATTGAACATGTGCTCGAATAACTATTTGGGGTTAGCAGGTGATACGAGGATTGGGCAAGCGGCAATTGAGGCGATACAGAAATATGGGGTTGGACCAGGGGCTGTTAGAACACTTTCAGGTAACACAAAAATGCATGAAGAGCTGGAAGCCAAGCTGGCCAAGTTTAAAGGTGCCGAGGCGGCACTCGTTGTACAGGGAGGATATATTGCCAACCTAGTTGCGATCCAAACACTGATGACAAAGGAAGATTACATTGTATCTGATGAACTGAATCATGCGTCGATTATTGATGCGATCAGACTGGCGGGCGTGAAAAATAAGTATATCTATAAACATAATGACATGGCTGATCTAGAGACAAAACTAAAAGAGATTGGTGACACGGATAAACAAGTGATGATTGTCACGGACGGAGTATTTTCGATGGACGGAGATATTGCTCCCCTACCAAAGATTGTAGAGCTCGCAAAAAAATACAACGCCATCACCGTGGTTGATGATGCTCATGGTGAGGGAGTACTCGGGAATGCCAGAGGTATAGTAGAACACTTTAAGTTGCATGGCCAAGTGGATGTAGAAATTGGAACTCTGTCGAAAGCGTTTGGGGTAGTGGGTGGAGTCATTGCTGGCAAAAAACAATTGATTGACTACTTGAGAACCAAGGCGAGGCAGTTTTTGTTTTCGACGGGAATATCGATTCCTGATGCGGCCGCACTGATTGCGGGTGTGGAGATCCTAGAGCAATCGGATGAGCTCGTAAACAAGCTTTGGGAGAATGGTGATTATCTAAAGAGTGAGTTTAAGAAAGCTGGGTTTGATACGGGAGTATCTGAGACCCCAATCACCCCAGTAATGATCGGTGATGAGCAAAAATCCATTGAGTTTTCTAGAGAACTGTTTAACGAGGGTATTTTTGCTACTCCAATCAAGTTCCCGATGGTGGCACAAGGTAAGGCTAGGATCAGGGTAATGCCATCGGCCTCGCACAGCAAAGCAGATCTCGATATCGCGATTGCTGGATTTGTGAAAGTAGGGAAAAAGTTGGGAATAATTTAATCCTTCGGCAAAGCTAAGGACTTGTCAGCCGACGGCTACTTCGGAAAGCAAGACTCCCTCGCAAATGAGACCGCGGTTTTGGAATTCGGCGTTGAGCTCCTTTTTGAGGGCAGATTCTAGCTCTGCACGAGAATTTTTGACGACATTTGCGTCAACTGTCGAAAAAATTGCCGAGATTTTGCTACGACTAAAAGGGCGGATTACTTTAGAGACAAAGTGTTCACCAATGTTTTCCCACAACTCTGGTGCGTTTTGTTTGTCAATGCGAAATAGAATAGAACCTTCAACTGTAACCGCTACCCCGTCTTTGGTAGTTGATTTGATGGGTTCATCACCAAGTATTTCTTTGTTTTTGAGATCAAAACCTTTGTGAATGGTGTACTCGAGAACCTGGGCATTGAATAGCTTGGCAACCTGCCAAAAAGGTATTTTTAAGTGGAGACCAGGGCCGTAGACATTTTTGAGGACGCCGCGACCACGATCATAGACGCAGGCGACATGGCCGGGCGGAACAGAGATGAAAAATCCCCCTACTACCTCGTCAGCCAAGAATGACACTACTAAGTTGTCGAACATACAGTGCTAATTGTAGCATCTTTCAGTGATTCGGCACGTCGGGCGGTCAGTGAGTCGGTGATTCAGGGTAATTGGTGGAGATGTTTGCTGGTTCATCAACTGGTGGTTTTGGCGTGTATTTGTCCACTAGTTTTTGTCCCCACTCCTGGAGGAGCTTGACAGCGTGGTAGATAGCAGAGAAAGCCAGACTAGTAATCATAAAAATCTTTTTGCCTGAAGGGAGGAACATAAAAATTACAAATGAGCCCAGGGGAAGGACGATTTGGAGCAAGGCTTTGTCTTTGCGCGACAAGGCTATGGGAGAGCGAAGAGCCACTAAAACCTCAACTACAAAGATCATAATAGATTGAATCAAGTTCAAGGTGGCGTTGGTATGACTAAGATCAAATTTGCCTAAAAATAAAAGGTTGATGTGGTCTGGAGTCGGAACAAAATCGTAGAGGAGATAAAAATCGGCCCCTTCGAGACCGGTCGTAAATATGCGGTAGAGCATGATGATAATAGCAAGGCCAATAATTAGGTTGGCAGTAGTTGCCAAGACTGAGCGGAGATTGCTACGCATGATTGATTTGATCTCGGCTCGTAGGCGGATCGGCTCGTGAGAGTAGACCTGTTTGGCTTGCTCGACTTGGTCAATGATTTTCTTTTTTTCTTCTTCGGAGCGCTCCCCTGCCAGACGGAGGGGGAAAAGAATAACTTGAATAATGATTGAAAAAATAATTACGGCAACACCCATGTCGGCCAACTCGGGGGAGATTTTGCCTAGGAGCTCATAGAGTCCGACGAGAATATTAAAAAAGGGTGCATAGACGTATTTCTCAAACATAAGTTAGATTATAGACGATAGATGTCAGATGTTGGCTTTTTGGATGATCTTGGTGGTGGAGATATCTGGATTCCAGTCGTGGACAATGACCAAGCGACCGCCGTATTTTTCGGTTAGTTGCTGTTTGTTGTCTAGATAGGAGGTGTGGGAGCTCACGGCGTAGATATCGGAGCGGACGGCTGACATGAGGGAGTCGTAGGCAGAGTTATTGTCGAAGTCGGGAGGGAGGGCGATGACATAATCAACAACCTGACTTGCTCCCGTTTTCCCGTTTTCCCGTTTTGCTGTGAAGCGCAAATCTAACAATTTTTGACAACGTAGCGACTGGGTTTCGATTGGTCTCCCCTCACCTTTGATTTTGCGGGCTCGCTCATCGGACTCGACCCCGACGATCAAAACATCCCCGGACGCCTTGGCTTTTTGCAGGAAATTAACGTGCTCAGCGTGGAGGAGGTCAAAGAAGCCAGTGGTGAGGACGATAGTTTTACCCTCAGCGTGGAGCTGGACGCAAATGGGAGTAATAGTTTTGATAGTGTGAAACATGAAGATATTATACCTTTGGGGCGGGATTCTTGGGGTGGAAGAAGGCAGAGTCGGGAGTGATGTATTCCCGAGTTAGTTTAGGGCGCATGTATGAGAGCTGAAGTTTGTAGAAAAAGTATTCCAGTATTCCAGTATCCCCGTTTGTCTGTTTTTGGGGAAAGTGGGGATTGGGAATTGGAATGTTGGGGAGGTAAGAAGAAATCCAGGAGTTGGCAAAGAGGAGAGCAGAGTGAGTATTGTAAGGGTCGTAAAGGGGGACGGCCTGAATAAGTTCGTACGCAGTGTAGAGAGATCTGCGATCACGTGGCAAGAGGTAGGAGGTAGGAGAGAGATAGAGATTTAAACATAATTTCCCAGAATGACTTTTAGAGTGGGGGGTTCGGCGAAGACCAAGAAATGAGGTATAAACGGTGAGGAGAAGTCTTGTTGTCCATAACTGACCATTTTTGGTAATGATCATAAGATCTATATCAGAATCATGACTAGAGTTGGACATGGCGAGCGAGCCAGTCAAGTAGATTGCGTAAACCCCAGGGATACGTGCGAGTTGTGGTGCTAATGATTTGGCACGGACATACTGAGGAGCGGATAGTTGAGCACGATTGAGACGCCGTGAAACTAGTGATGACCTGCCTGGGAGATGATAGTAGTCACCAGTCTGGAAGATGGTCTCTTTTTTTAGCATTAGCCGTATTTGCCTAATTAGGCTAATTTGGCTAATTGAGATGCCAATGAGGCGAGTGTGGATTTCTTTGAGAGTCAGAGGGAAACCAAAGTGATCGGAATATTTGAGGGTCCGGAGAATGGCGAGAGCGAGGGGGGTCATTTGGCCTCGGGATATTTGGCCAGGATTTGGGTTACACCGTCATCAAGGGTTTTGAGGATACTCCCGACAGTTGAACCTCCATTGATAGCATTGATCGCATCTTCATAATACTTGCTGAGGCCGTCGTTGAGGCCGTCGTCGTAGGTGCGATCAGCGAGATACCAAGATTTGTAGTTGGGACCTTGTGAAACAAAGGGAGCCGCGAGAGGGTCGCTTGCGAGTGTACTACTCAAACTAACGAGGGGATAAGGCTCGCCGAGTGCCCTGATTTGAGAGGCTCCAGCATACATTTTTTGAAGGACAGCAGGAGAGCTAAGGTATTTGATAAATTTCCAGGCTTCAGTTTGGTTTTTGCTATAAATGGGAACTGCCTCCGCCCAGTAACTGGCCCAGGCATAATTGGCGGATGGGAGCACAGGTGCTGGGGCGACCTTGAAATTTAAGTTGGGGTTGATGGCTTTAATTTCGGAGATTTGCCAGGATGGTGCGATGATCATGGCAACAGTCCCCGTTGCGAAGGCATAGACAGAGTTGGGTTGACTGGCATCCCAGGATTTGTCCTGTGTAGAGACAATAGTATAAAAAGTAAGCGCATCTTGGACGGCAGTCTCACTAGGCTTGCCTGGATTGCCTGAGTTTTGCAAGATCAGCAGACCCAGGATGTCGGACCAGTGCTCGACGTTGTTGGTAGTACCTAGCGCTACCCCTGCTCGTTCAATGATTTTTGTTTCGGGGTTGGTTTTCGTCAGATCAAAGGCTAGCTTGCGTAGAGTGTTCCAGTCGGCTGGCGGGGTACTCCCGGTTTCTTTGAAGATATCTTCGTTATAAAGAAGGGCAAGACCATCGATCTCGAGAGGCAATGCATCGATTTTGCCACCACTGACAACGTTCTTTTGGACAATGGGATAATAATCGCTTAAATCTGATGTTTTGAGAATTGTATCTGGCGCAGGACTCAAGTCTTTTTTGAGCATGGGAAGCCAAGTGTTGTGGATGCGCACAATATCTGGAGGATTAGGCTGAGTAGCGGCAGACAAAAAACGAGTTCGGTAGTTTTTGGCATTTTGCATGGTGTAGTTGATTTTGACATTGGGATTGGCACTCTCATAATCTGCAATTACACCTTGCAAGACTGAACTAGGCTCCCAAAGTCCCCAGTAAGTGAGGGTGACCTGACCAGAACTTTTGGTGAAGAGTTTGGGCAGGACAGTAAAACCTAAAATGGCTAATAGCATCAAGGCTCCCAAGCCAATGACAAGTGGGATTAAATTGCGAAATGGACCAGATTGGACTACTGTTTGGGGGCGAGAATTTGTGACGTTGGGTTGCGGTGATGGCTGGAGAGGATCTGGAGTGGGTGCGACATATACAGGAGGAGCAACTGGCTTGGGGGTGGCTTCAGTTGCAGGAAGTGAGGTGTCTCGTGGAGGAGCAGAGAGGTCAATTGCACCACTAACTGGCGTTCCACCAGAACCTTTAGTTGGGTCAGGAAATTTTGGCATGATACTATGATATCAGACATGAAGAAAATGCAACATAAAAATTCGAGCAGCTGGAAGCAGATCGCGGGATTTTTTGGGCTAGGACTGGTGACCGGCATGATGCTATTGTTTGCCTTGGCAAGGATTACTTGGCATACCAAGTACTATCCGGGCGTGTCTGTAGCTGGAATACTGCTTGGGGGTATGACCAGACCACAAGCCATGGAACTAATATCTGAGAAAACTCGAGATTATCAGGCTAAGTTTAGCTTTAATGGATCGAGTTGGGTGGCACCAAAAGAGAGTGTAAACTACGAGCTAGAGACTACCCTCAACGAGGCATATCGCTATGGACGTAGGTTTGCGATTGGAGATTATTTGTTGTTGCTAGTGAATAAGCGAACGGATTATCCACTAGCGCTTGCGACCGGTAAAACTGAAAAAATGGAGTTGCTGTTAAAAGAGATTGCTGACTCGGTAGAGATCGCACCAATTGAGGCGAGTGTATTGATAAATAACCAAAAAGTGAAAGTGTTGAATGGAAGCGATGGGACGATGCTCGACATGGGTAAGCTGGAAATGGAGATAGTAGAGAACTATCAAAACCTTCGTGATGGTGAAATTGAAATACCTACTGCACTAAAAAAACGAGTACTGACTGAGGAGCAAGTTTTGGCAATTCAGACTAGAGCAGAAAGCTTGTTGAAAAAATCTATAAGTATCAAGCTGGAGGACGAAACGATTCATTTGGCAGGAGCTAACCTGGTTGCCCTCCTCGAAACGGATGGGAGCGACGAGCTATTTGATGTTGAGCGGATAGAAGACTACGCCCAAGGATTAAAGGAAAAATACGACAAGGAACCTCAGGATGCACGTTTTGTGTTTGAGGGTGGCAAAGTGGAAGAGTTTGCTCCTGGCAAGGACGGGATAGAGGTTAACGTACAGCTTACGACTAACAGCATACAGCATGGTATTGAAAAATTATTAAACGAAGACGCTAAAAATGAAACGGTGGAGATTGCGATCACGCGAACTCCACCACTAGTCACGACTGACAAAGTAAATGAACTAGGAATAAAAGAGCGAATTGGCAGAGGAGAATCGTACTATGCTCACTCGATACCAAATAGAATATTTAATGTCGGCCTGGCCGCTAGCCGGGCAAACTCTGCACTGATTGCACCAGGGGAAGAGTTTAGTTTTAACAAGATAGTAGGTGATGTTTCGGGTGCTACGGGGTATCGATCAGCGTATGTGATCTCGGGTGGAAGGACGGTGCTAGGGGATGGAGGTGGGGTATGCCAAGTCTCGACTACCCTATTTCGCGGAGCGATGAATGCGGGACTACCTATCACCGAACGATGGGCTCACGCTTACCGGGTCGGATACTATGAGCAAAACAGTAAACCTGGGATAGATGCGACAGTATATGCACCGAGTAAAGATATGCGATTCCTAAATGATACTCCTGGCCATATTTTGGTACAGACAATCAACGACCCAAAAAATTTGCACCTTGTGGTAGAGATCTATGGCACGTCAGATGGGAGAGTCGCGACTGTTAGTGAGCCTATAGTATGGGGTATAACTCCCCCACTACCAACTGTTTATCAAGATGATCCCTCGCTCCCTTCAGGGACACTAAAACAAGTGGATTGGTCGGCTCCGGGGGCTAAAGCGAGCTTTGAGTACAAAGTCGTGAGAAATGGGGAAGTAATACACAACAAAACATTTACAAGTGTTTATCGACCATGGGCGGCGGTATATCTTAAAGGGACGGGAAACTAGATTTTAGAAGGTAGATGATAGATTCTAGGCGTACTAGCTTTTGAATCTGGTAGAATATGAGTATGTCGATGGATAGCAAGTTTGAACATCAAAAAGTAGAAAAGCAGATCTACGAGGCGTGGGAGAAAAGTGGTGCGTTTAGTCCAAGTGATTCTGTAAATCCGTCAACCAGTAAATCCATTAATAAGCCGTTCACGATCGTCCTTCCGCCACCTAATGCGTCGGGAAAGATGCATATGGGCAATGTACTCATGATCGCGATCGAAGACCTGATGATCCGCTACCACCGGATGAAGGGTGACCCCACCCTGTGGATCCCTGGCACGGATCATGCTGGATTTGAGACCCAAATTACTTACGAGCGTGAGTTAAAGAAGCAAGGAAGATCACGTTTCGATTTTGACCGGCAAACACTGTACCAAAATATCTGGGAGTTTGTACAGAACAACAAGTCACAGATTGAAGGACAGATTAAACAGATGGGCGCGTCCGTGGATTGGAGCCGCTATACCTTTACCCTAGACCCACACGTAGTCTCGACCGTGTACGACACGTTTGCCAAGATGCACAAAGAAGGTCTCGTGTACCGAGACAACTACATGGTCAACTATTGTCCCAAATGTGGGACCACGTTTGCCGATCTAGAAATACTCCATGAAGAGAGGATCGGGAAGCTTTTTTATGTGAAATACAAGATCGTTGGAAAAGATGAATTTGTCACTGTTGCAACAACCAGACCAGAAACGATCATGCTAGATACCCACATGGCAGTCCACCCAGATAATAAAAAAACTAAACATTTGATAGGTGCCAAAGTACTTAATCCCCTTACGGACAAAGAAATGAAGATAATTGCTGATTCGTTTGTGGATCCAGAATTTGGGACGGGAGTAGTGAAGATGACCCCGGCTCATGACAAGACCGATTATGAAGCGGCGAAACGACACAACCTGCCACTGATTATTGGTATTGGGATGGATGGGAAAATGACGTCTGAGGCAGGCAAATACAGTGGCAAGAGCGTATTTACCGCGCGTAAAGAAGTGGTGGAGGAGCTACAAGCTCTAGGAGCGATAGAAAAAATCAATGAGAAATATGAACAGTCAGTGACTGTTTGCTACAAGGGAGGCCACGATATAGAACCGATGATCCTACCCAACTGGTTTGTAAAAGTTGAATCACTCAAGAAACCGGCGCTAGAAGCGGTTATGAATGGGTCGGTGAAGATATACCCAGAATGGCGTAAAATCACTTACACCAAATGGATGGAAGAAATGCACGACTGGCCGATTAGCCGCCAAGTGGTGTGGGGAATAAGGATACCGGTGTGGTATCAGGTAGGAATTAAGAATCAAGATTTAGGATTTAAGAACAACGACATTCAAGTGACGTTTTTGAATAAAGAGAAGCAAGTGGTGGCGGGGAAGGTGGGAGAACTACTTAAAACATATAGTTTTGAAGAAATCAGCGATGGGTTGCAGACATTAATTGCGCCCGCGGGATGCGAGATGGTGGTGAGCGAGAAGTCTCCAGGCGAAGGATATCTCCAAGAAACAGATACGTTTGATACGTGGTTTTCCTCTGGTCATTGGCCACTAGTGACCCTTAAGTATCCAGATAGCGAGGACTTTAAAAAGTTCTATCCTACCTCGGTGCTCGAGACTGGTTGGGAAATCATCAGGTTCTGGGTCTCGCGGATGATCATGTTTGGGATCTACCTCACGGGCAAGCCGCCATTTGAGTACGTATATCTCCACGGCATGGTCAGAGCGGTCGACGGGAAGAAAATGAGTAAGTCGCTAGGTAACGTGATCAATCCCGACGAATATATGGAACAGTACGGAGTGGATGCATTGCGGATGGGACTGATTGCCGGGACGGCCACGGGCAAAGACTTTTCCTTCCCCAAAGACAAGATTACTGCGTACCGCAATTTTGGCAACAAACTTTGGAATATGGCTAGGTTCTACCACATGATGAGTGAGAAATATGGCAAAGAAATCGGGTGGTACGAGCCAAAGATGAGTGGCTTGAGCGCGAGCGACAAGGAGGTCCTAGCCAAATTGAACGAGACGATAACTGGCGTAGATACTTTACTCTCTGAATTCCGGTTTGCTGAGGCGGGCGAGACCATTTACCACTTTATGTGGGACGAGGTGGCCGCCAAATATCTAGAAGAAGTGAAATCTCGGGAAGACTTGGATATTGCTCTGACTGTTTTGCGCCACATTATTTTGACAGGACTTAAACTACTCCATCCGTTTATGCCATTTGTGACTGAGGCAATCTGGAAAGAAATGCCACGGAAATATGATGATATGTTGATTGTGACTAAGTGGCCAGAAGTGAAGTAGAACTAAGACTCAAGTAGGTGTGGTAATTGTTCTAGCAAGTCAACGAGAATCCTCTGATCACTGCGGGTGGCGATTCTGATGAAATCATCTTTTGCCAGTTCACCAATTATTACCCTGATTTGAGCGCCCATACAGATGGTATCGACACCAAAGGGTAATAATTTGGCGTTTTCGATTACTCCCTCGATCGAAGCTCCCACTCTAACCCCCATAAGAGCTATGGCGTGTAGCTCGAAAGCTTCGTGATATTCTCCCGGCGACACTTTGCCATCAAGAACAATAGATAATACTGGATGCTCGCGGTGCTGGAGAGTGTAATTGATGACCTGCATTATTAGATCTCGTATATTTGAGGAAAAATATTCTTAAATACGTGGTGCCAGGCCGCGCCAAAAGTTTGTGGGCTACTGGCAAGCGTAGATTGGATATCCTTGACGGAAAACCACTTAAATTCGACTGATTCGTGGTTGAGTACTGGGTCTTGGTCAGTGTGGATGACATAGACCAAAAATAAGTGATTCTCTTTGCGGCCAATGACCTCGCGGTTGTAAATAGTGGAGCCAATATACTCAAAACTATCTGGGGCAAAACCGCATTCTTCCTGACACTCGCGGATCAGAGCATCATCCCCTGACTCCCCTGCTCCGACGTGGCCGCCAATCGGGGAGACAAACTGGCCGGGATCCTGACGGTCTACCGCTTGTTTTACAAAGCAGTATTCGCCTTTGGAATTAACTAGTTCACCGATCACGATCCGATGCAATAACCCTTCACGGTGAGCGATCGATTTGCCGGTTGTACCCACGACGATATTTTGCTCGTTGATAACGTCTAGTTGTTCATCGGAGATGACTGGTGGCATAAAGATATTCTATCGTGATTTATTTTTTTCTGCCTGCAAATATTCGTTGGGACCCCAGGACTCAATCATCTCTTTGGTAACCGGTGTGGCCAGTTTCCAAATTGCCTGGTGGATGCCGATCAGTGAGTTGGCCAAGTTTTGCGAGCGGATTTTGATTCCCCAAACTTCTTTGTCTTTGACCGAGACGATCCAGACTCGATCACCTTTGAGGCGAACGGTAACATTAAAGTTGTTGAGCTCAAACGGAAGAGAGCGATACTCAACACGATCGAGGTAGTGAGGGTTGCGCTCGACTTGGTAAGACAGGACGTGTTTGGTCCAGTCGTTGAGTGGGGTTAAGTTGTATTCAATTGCCGTACCCTTTTGCCATAACTTTATCCCCCGATCAACCCCTTTGTTCATCTCTTTACTTCCGGTCGCATCCATGGGGATTTGGCAGTCAAAAATGAAAGTGTCTTGATCGACCCCGTCATAATCAAACATCACATAGTTGGCCCCTGCCATACCGGGGAAAAACTGGAAGTCAGAATCGGTCGTATCTTTTAAATACTCTTTTTTGAGCCAGGGCAGAATTTCGACGATATCGACCTCTTGGGCTGTAAGTGATTTTTGCTTAGTATGAATAATGTCCCGAAGGATACTGGGGTTTTTGGCCATGACCCTGGTTTGCTGCTTCATGAGTCCTGTGGCGCTTTCGAGTTCGACTAGGCCCTTGAGGGAGAGGTCTGTTAGTACAGCATAGACTGTTGTTCTGGCAATACCCGTAGCTTTGGAAATTTTAAATGGCGAGGTTTCTCCCAGCTCTACGGCTTTTTGGTATACCAGGGCCTCGTTGTCGGATAGACCGAAGTTTTTTAGAACATCAATGGTACGTTTTTGATAATCCATATTTGGTTACTCCCCTGCTGTTACTTTGTGACGACAGTGATCGTCACTTTTGACACTTAGTATAGCAAGGGAGTAAAGTCAGCGCAAGTTAGATATTTTGTAATTGTCAGTCTGGATAATTGCGATTAATTAGCTTTACAATACTCTCTTATGTGGAAGTCAATTTCGAAGCGCAACTCAAACCTCTTTATCTTGGCACAATTTTGCCAAGCTTTGTGGTTTATTATTCCGATTTGGATAGTATATTACCGCGG
>CAZBML010000006.1:14470-17970 GCA_964493295.1 uncultured Pseudomonadales bacterium
ATGTTTCTACATCACAAATAGCGTTTATTGCTGGATGGGCGTACTTTGTACAACTGGTTATGGAGCTTCCTACTGGCGCTTTTGCAGACATGGTGGGGAAGAGGTGGAGCGTGCTGTTGTCGTATCTGCTGACGGCGATTGGGATGTTTATGATTCCTTTTGCTGATACTTTTATGCATTTTTTGATGATTGAAACTCTGGTTGGGATTGGGTCGGCGCTATTCTCTGGTGCTCAGGAGGCCTTGCTGTATGACTCGCTAAAACAAGATGGGCGAGAGGCAGAATTTAGTAAAGTGATGACCAAAAATGGGTTTTGGTACCAGATTGCACTCATGATATCTACTGGACTGGGAGGTCTCATGTACTCTTATGGACATCTTGTGCCTTTTATAGCGAGTGGGCTGAGCGCGGTGATCGGCATGGGTTTTGCTTGGTTGTTTGTAGAACCAACAATCGACTCGGAAAAATTTTCTCTGAATAATTATATGAAGCAAATACGGCTAGGGGTGCACGAGATAAAGAAAAACAGTGAAACACAACTGATATCGACGTATTACATCGCCGTCGGAAGTATAACTTGGGTGTGTCAGACGTTTTTTAATTCCTACCTACTAATAGATTTGGGGTTTGATGATCAGACTCGTGGATATATAGCGGCGGGGCTAAGGTTATTTAATATAGTGGTACTCATGCGTTTGATTAAAAATGAGAGAATATTTAATCATAGGAACACTTTTGTCTTTTTCCCAATACTTATGATAATAGCGATGATACCAGGAGTGTTCCTTGACGGAGTGTGGGGTCTCCCAACGGTTGCTGGTGTGATGATGGCTTCAACGGCTCGGTGGATTCTGCTGGCAAAATATACTAATGAAGTTTATGACTCAAAATACAGAGCTACTGCCATATCCACACTGTCTATGGAAATAGGACTAGTTTCGATGATTACAACCACTGTGTCAGGACCGATTATGAATAACTTTGGTGGGGCAAAAACGATATTTACTCTCCTTGGCTTGATTTCGGGAATTACAATAATTCCGCTTGTAAATAGAATATTAAAACTCCCAAGATATGCGCAAGAATAATGTTGCCTTGGCATATGTTCTTACTTTTCTCTCGGAGTGTTACTGGCCGTCGGTGGCCGCCCTATTTTTTTACCTGCGCTATTTTTCTTTTGCAGAGATTGCCACGCTGTGGGCAATCCAGATGGCTGCGAGCAATTTGCTGGAGCTGCCAACCGGCGCTTTTGCCGATATTGTGGGGAGGAAAACCTCAGTCATCTTGTCATTTGTTATTGGGATGGCAAGCTTGCTAATATTCCCCTTTACGACGGCATTCCCCATATTTGTGGGGCTCGAGATCCTCAAAGGACTAGCGAATGCACTATATTCAGGAAGCATGGAAGCCCTGGTGTACGACTCTTTGAAAGAGAGTGGAGAGGAAAAAGAATACCCTAAAATATCGGCAAATATCGAAACGGTGAACTGGGCTTGCTGGGCGATATCTTCGATCGGCGGAGGATATCTGTATTACTGGCAATACCAATCTCCGTGGCTGATTCAGGCAGCGATGTTTGTGGTGGCGGCAATCATGACCCTCAAATTGGTCGAGCCAAAACTAGATAGTGTACAGGTTAATATAATGTCCGCGCTCAAACAAAATCTACAAGGTTTCAAGGAGTTGTTTCAAAACACTCGTATGACCCGGATTACGCTGCAGCTGGCAGTAATTGGGGCCGGATACATCATCGCCAGTAATATCTTGGGGGCATCGCAAGCCAGAGAGTACGGGATGGATGCCCGGGGGACGGGGTGGCTGTTTGGAGTCGGGTGTTTGTTTTCGGTCATTGCCGCCAGATTTTACCCACACTTACGAGAGTGGGTGGGTGAAAAGAGGTTAGTAGTGGTGACGGCCATGATGATGCTCACCAGTTTTTTGATCGCCAAATATGTAGGGGTGGGCATTGGAGTGGGATTAATTTTGATGAGAATTGCCAGCTCCTCGACTTTTCGTAACACCCGGAGCGTGATTGTGAATAGATGGATTAGTAGCAAGAATCGCGCTACGGCACTATCCAGCCTCAACCTCTTGACGCAAACCCCATACATTTCTCTCCCCAATCTTTGGACTAATGATCGACCGCACCAGCCCGAACCAGTTTGCGTGGATGCTAGGATTAGGGATTGTTGGGTTGCTAGCGTTAATTGGATTTGGGTATCGCAAAAACGGAAACTAAGAGAGGCAAGAGGAGTTCTATTGTTCTAAAACATAGTAACAAGATATGTATTTCCGATGTTTTGAAAAATTGGAGGAGAAAGAGGATAGTTGATTTATGGCACATGGAATTCCAAGTGCAGAAAGCCAAAATAGACCAGAGAACGAATGGTGGAGTGCGATGCTAGGATTTGCTTCTAGTGTGGTCTCTTGGATCAAGATGCGCTTAGCAGAAAGAGATGCAAATCAACTATCAAAATTAATCATTTCGGCAAAAAAAGATCCTAATTATGTCCTAAAGAGTGGAGGAACTTGATTGGTGGAAAAAAGTACTAATTAATAAACTATTTTGACTTGACGAAAAAGTAGCTGTATCCGGCAATTATGGATAGTACGACTGAATAAAGGATAAATAGGTTGGGTAAGTTGCTAGCGTCGGTCATGTTGGCAAAAAAGAGTACGAGAACAATGTAGGGTATTTGACTAAAAAGAGCCAGGGTTGAAAGTGTTGTGGCCCGATGGCGTGAGTCGATCTTTTCGTTGATGATGGTTGAGGTAAGTGGCTTGGCAATATTTTCAACTGCATTGATGATGAGGTAGTATGCAGCACCGAAAATCATGCTGTGGGTGAGCGAGGCAATTATAAAAGCCCCCAAGAAACCCAGGAGGTTAAGCATGATCAAAGACTTGTCACTAAAGTGGGCGCGGATGCGACCAAATTTGAAGGATAGATAAATGGCGGGGATCGAGATGATCGCAAAAAGATATCCAAAGGTCTCCCCTGTATAGCCAAAATAGGCGGCCGCTGATTGGCGGACTATCCCCTGGTATAGTTTAATAAAAATGGCAAAGGCAAAAATCGGAACTAGATAATTGTGGAGCTTGGCGTTGAAGAGAGTCAGACTACCCTCTTTGAGGTGGTTTAGATAGTTTTTGATGGTGAATTTGACTGTATCTATCCTAGGCTCAGTTGTAAACAAGAGAAGTAATATTGAGACGAAAAGGAAAATTGCCCAGGCATAAAAAGGTGCCTGAGGGGCAAGGCTATAAAAGTAACCGCCAGAAAAGGTTGAGATAAGAAGGGCGGCGATAGTGATAGATGATGATTTGCCAATTACGTCGTCATAATGTTTCTCCTGGCCATTCTCCTTGAGAGAATCGTAGGCAAAGGCCTCGGTGGCGCCAGATTGGAAAGCAAAGCCGATAAACATGGTGATGTTGCCAAAGAGAAAATGGAGGAACTCGGTGGAGTTTATCAAGATCAGACAAGAAATGATTTGGAA
>CAZBML010000007.1:0-3676 GCA_964493295.1 uncultured Pseudomonadales bacterium
TACTCCCGATATACTCCTGTAGACGCTTAGCTTTATACTTGTTGTCTTCAATTACCCCGGCCCTAAACAGTTCTTTTTCATCGATCACGCGGCCACGGTAGCGCAGTGACCTAACAAACAAGAGCCCAGCATCAAACCGGGAGAGATTGGACTCTCCTTTTCTAAAGATACTCATGAATAGTTCCCTAGAAAGGGGTCGCTCGCTCACGACATATCCTGGTACTGGTACCCGCATAAATCCTTGGATTTTTTGCCTGGCAAACATCCCTCCTCCATTACCATTGTAAGATCCCAATTTATAAAGCGATGAGATCGCATACTCACCATTACTCCTGGTCGTAATCGCCAACTCAGTCGGGAAAGGTATGGTGATTACTTGTTTTTCGACTGGATCAAACGATACAAAACTCACACCCTGACTTGGTTTGATCACAGCCAAGTTAAAGCGATAATTTGCGTGTCCAACCAGCTGGTTCCTCCCCCACTCCCTGATCCCTAGTCCTATCACAATCATCACTCCCACGATCGCCAGCAACCATGATACATTCTTTTCCATTGCTCTATGCTAACATATGATCCATGCAACTTTCTGACTTTCATTACGATCTGCCTCTAGAGTTAATAGCTCAGGAGCCAGCACACCCTCGGGACTCTGCTCGGCTCATGCTAATTAACCGCGCTAGCGGCCAAATTTCTCACCACCATATCTACGACCTGCCCGCATTGCTACACAAAGGGTTGCAGGCGGGCCTGCCACCATTTTATTTTGTCGCCAACAACACCAAGGTTTTCCCCGCGCGCATCATGGGTCACAAATCCACGGGAGGAAAAGTCGAGATCTTACTCACACAGCCACTTGGTTCTAGTAGGTACAAATGTATTGCCCGACCCGGCCTCAAAATCGGTGATGTTATCCTGTTTCCAAACGGTCTGACTGGGTTTATCACCTCTGTCGACGACATCGAGCGCACGATCAAATTCAACCAAGAGGAGTCCACCCTCCGCACCACCCTCTCCCAGATCGGCACTATGCCTACTCCTCCCTATATCAAAAAGCTCCTGGGCAACTCCAAAGACTACCAAACGATCTATGCCAAATATGGTTTCTCCGCCGCCGCCCCGACAGCCGGTCTCCACTTTACCCCCGAGTTACTCAAACAGATCAAACTAGGTCATAGCTGGAACGAACTCACCTTGAACGTCGGCCTCGGCACTTTCCTCCCCGTCAAAGAAAACGATATTCAAGCTCACCACATGCACGAAGAGTCCTACACTATCTCACCTTCTACCGCGAGCCACATCCAAGCACTGAGACGATCGGGTCAAAAATTACTCGCGGTCGGGACAACCACCATGCGCGCCCTCGAATCTAATCCAGATCTCACCCCTGGCCACCACTCCACCTCCATCTTTATCTACCCTCCCTATCGTTTCCAACTGACCGACGCTCTCATGACCAACTTTCACTTGCCCGGCTCCACGCTCCTCATGCTCGTCTCAGCTTTTTGCACATCCCCCCAAACTCCCCACGCCTTCACCTCGTTTGCAGATTCCCTCCTGGGCCGTGCATATGCACAGGCCATCGCCCACAAATACCGCTTCTTCTCATTCGGCGACGCCATGTTGATCATCTAACCTTTATCCCACACCTAGTCAATCTAGACAGACTTGAGATATTTGAGCACTTCATTCAACTCGACATTATTAGACTCAAAATGGATCCGCTTGCCATTACGCGGATGCTCAAACTCTATTCTCTGTGCCTGCAAAAGCACCCGGTGCGCCCACTTGCGATCCTCCCGGCTCCGTTTGCGCCCTGCATAATCAAAGTCGCCTACGATCGGGTGTCCCATTTGCTTGGCATGCACCCGAATCTGGTGGGTACGCCCTGTACGGGGGCTAAACTGCACGAGCGTAAATCCCACATATCCCCTATCATCGACTTTTAGCTCCTTGGGGAACTCCCAGTTGTTATATTCAGTGAGTACTTCGTATCGCGTCACACTTTCTCTCCCATCCTCTCTCACCCCAAACTTTTTCCTATCATCCCTCCGCCTGGCGATCGGCAGGTCTATCTGCCCCTCTTTGGCGTCCCAGTACCCATGGGTCAGGGCCATATATACTTTTTGCACGCTATGTTGCTTAAATTGTTTTAGCAGGCTCACAAATGCATCAGTAGTCTTGGCCATCACCATCACCCCACTCGTCTCTCTATCCAGTCGATGTACGAGCCCACTGCGCTCCACAAAATACTTCTCATCGTCTGTAATTTCTGATTTTGAATTTTGAATTTGTCTAGGATTTATAGTTTGTAATTTAGGATTTACTGTCTGGTACTTCCCATCCCACCAGTCCTGCAATGTCGGCTCAGTAATCGTTTCTGCACGGTTGCACACTATCCCCGACGGCTTATCGATCACGACAATTTCACTATCTTCAAAAATGACTGGTATTTCCATACCAGTATTGTACCAGGCTGAACGTCGCCTGTACCTGAGTGTATGGGTCACATACATTTGGCACTCTCAGTTAAAACTATTAAGTGCGGCCATCGGGGTTTGATAGCCCAGTGAAGCGTGAGGCCTGACCAAATTGTACCACTCAAGATATTTGGTTAGTTTGGCAGTGGCCGTCTCTTTGTCACACCACCATTCCATAGTTCTCTCCACGTGTTCCTCTTGGAAGGTACGGTTAAATCTCTCAATCACACCGTTGATCCTGGGAGACCTTGGATAGCTAAAGAAATGTTTAATACCCATGCTCTCCAAGTGATTATGAAAGTCACCCAGAAACTCACTCCCGTTATCGGTTTGGATTGTGTGGACTTTCAGTTTGTGGAGAGTCAGGAAGTTGGACAGGACTAGTGAAGTATTTATTGCAGAGGCGGTATCAACCGCCTCTGCATAGGCCACCTTTGTAGCTAAATCAATGATAGTGACAAAGATTATCTTTTGAGTAGATACCATGACATGTACACAGTCTATTTCTAAGTATCCAGGAACAATTATCTTTGGAGCATGTTTGACTCTTTCCCTCTGGAATCTAAGTTTTCTAACCTTCTTGGTGTGCTCAAAGAAGTAGTTATACCTCTTCACAATCTTGCCAATCTTCCCAGGCGAGTATGAGACAGTTCCAAGTGAGCTTGCATAGGCATCAAGGAGTATCTTGAGTTTGTACTTCCCAACCCGGCCGTACTCCTCTCTGAGTTCTTTTATGAAGGTGACAAGGCGATCATCAACTAGCATTCGCCTTGTCACCTTGGGACGGGTGGAGGTAGGAACTAAATCAGCCAACCTAGAATGTGTCGCAAGCTTTTTCTGCCAGCGAAAATAGGATCTCCTAGATACTCCAAAGGCTGAAACTGCGGAAACTACTCCATATTTATTTCCGTGCTCTAAAACATGGAAGCGGAATTGTGCTGGATCACTGGATTCATATTTAAGGGAACTGATTAATGTTTTCATCGCCCGATTGTACCCGGGCTGAAAACGAGGCAACACATACCTCAACTTGGGAACATCTGACATATATCACTCCCTTCGGGAGTGCCAAATGTATCGTGACTTATTCACTGAGATTAAAATTTACGTCCGACAAGCTGACCTAGATATATCACAACTCCTACTCCTATTATCCAGTCCCAAAGGTTATTATAAAACAACCCAAAAAAATTCCA